>CAZKNV010000054.1:0-9119 GCA_964554145.1 uncultured Burkholderiaceae bacterium | reverse complement strand
GCTCAAAGCCCAATGCAAAACTACTGCGCGCCCCGATCTTGCGTCTGCGGTGCTCAACGTACGTCCAGTACGTCTGCGCTCCTCAACGCAATCTCGGGGCTGCTCGCTACGTTTTTCATTAGACTTTGAATCAACATGAGCGACGCAAACATTTCGATCACCGTCAATGGCGACGCGCGCAGTTTCAGGCAGGGCGCTACCGTGTCTCAGCTTCTCGCGCAGATGAGCACGGCGGGCAAGCGCGTCGCCGTCGAACGCAACGGCGAAATCGTGCCGAAAAGCCTGCACGCCTCGACCGATCTCGCTGAAGGCGATCGGCTTGAAATCGTTGTTGCGGTCGGAGGTGGCTGATGATTGAGGACACGCTACGCATCGGGGCGCGCAGTTTCACGTCGCGCCTGCTGCTGGGTACGGGCAAGTACCGCGATCTGGCACAAACCAGGTCGGCAGTCGAAGCCAGCGGCGCGCAGATCGTTACCGTCGCGATCCGCCGCACCAACATCGGCCAGACTCGCGGTGAACCCAATCTGCTCGATGTGTTGCCGCCGTCGAAGTACACGATCCTGCCGAACAGTGCCGGCTGCTATACGGCCGACGACGCCGTGCGCACATTGCGTCTTGCGCGCGAACTTCTGGACGGCCATGCGCTGACGAAGCTCGAAGTGCTCGGCGATCCGGCCACGCTGTATCCGAACATGCCGGAGACGATCAAGGCGGCCGAGCAACTGGTGCGCGAAGGCTTTGAAGTGATGGTCTATTGCAGCGACGATCCAATCCAGGCGCAAACGCTGGAGTCGATCGGTTGCGTGGCGGTAATGCCGCTGGCGTCTCTGATCGGTTCCGGCATGGGCATTCTGAATCCGTGGAACATTCAGTTGATACTTGAAAAAGCGAAGGTGCCGGTCATCGTCGATGCGGGCGTGGGCACGGCAAGCGATGCGGCTATTGCGATGGAGCTCGGTTGCGCGGGCGTGCTGATGAATACCGCGGTCGCACAAGCCCGAGATCCGGTCAAAATGGCGAGCGCGATGCGCAAGGCGGTTGAAGCGGGGCGCGAAGCGTTTCTTGCCGGCCGCATGCCGAAAAAGCTCTACAGCGCAACTCCCAGCTCGCCGGTAAGTGGAGTGATCGCAAGCAAGGCTGCGTGAGCAATCCTCGCCCCGCGCCATCTGCCGAAGAGCACGACCGACGTATCCGCAGCTTCACGTTGCGCCGCGGCCGTTTTACGCAAGCGCAGCGCCGTGCGTTCGAGGAGTTGCTACCCGTATTCGGTGTTCCGTATGCGGCTGCTCCGCTCGATCTCGCGCGCGTCTTCGGCCGCGATGTGCCGACTGTCCTTGAAATCGGCTGCGGTATGGGCGAGACCACTGTGGCGATTGCGCAATCGCGGCCCGATGTCAACTTTCTCGGTGTCGAAGTGTTCACTGCCGGTGTCGGCGCGCTGCTGAAAAGCATCGATGAGCAGCAGTTGAGCAACGTTCGCATCGTGCACCATGACGCGGTTGAAGTCGTGCGCGACATGATCGCCCCCGGTTCGCTGGAGGGGATTCATGTCTTCTTCCCCGACCCGTGGCCGAAAAAGCGGCACCATAAGCGGCGGCTGTTGCAGCAGCCATTCGTGGGCTTGCTGGCAAACCGTCTTGCGCCGGGCGGTTACCTGCATTGCGCCACCGATTGGCAGGGTTACGCGCAGCAGATGCTCGATGTGCTCGGCGCCGAGCCGCAGCTCGCTAACCTGCACGCGGACTATGCGCCGACGCCGCAGAATCCGCTGTGCCTGCGCCCGATCACCAAGTTCCATGCGCGCGGGGAACAGCTCGGGCATGCCACATGCGATCTGGTCTTCGTACGAAGCCCCGGAGATACACGTGCGAAGGGAAAGTCAGCCTAAGGCGATGCAGCAGATATGCGAGGCAGCCGCGGACGCGCAACAGATCGCGGCGTCACCACGCAAGGCCGAGCAACTGGCGCTCACTTTTTTACGGCGTGAAGCTAGGCGCGTGACGAAGCTTAGTGCGACGAAGGCCGCGCTACATCCTCGGCTCGATGCTGCACGTCGTCCGGCCGCTGCGCCAGAGCGTCCGGCTCATGCTCCGCGTCGTCCGCAAACACGGCGCGCTCCGCCGCCCACGCGCGCAACGCATCGATCCGCTTGGCCATGATGACCGACAACGGCCGCGTGCGCTCGATCTCCGCAAGAATGTCCGCCGGCCGTAGCGCTTCATTGCGCGCGCGCGCTTCGAACGATGCCGAGACAATCGCCTGCTCGATTTCAGCGCCCGAAAAATCTTCCGCCAACTGCGCAAGGCCTTGGACATCGAACTGCGCCGGATCGTAGCCGCGCTTTTTCAGGTGAATGGTCGCGATCTGCACGCGCGCTTCGGCGCTCGGAAAATCCACAAAGAAGATTTCGTCGAAGCGTCCCTTGCGTACCAACTCCGGCGGCAACTGCGAGATATCGTTCGACGTGGCAACGATGAATACCGGTTGCGTCCGTTCCGACATCCACGTCAGCAGGCTGCCGAGCACGCGGCGCGACACGCCGCCGTCGCCGTCACCACCATCGGTCGAGATTCCCTTTTCGATCTCATCGATCCATAACACGCACGGCGACATCGCCTCCGCGGCCGCAAATGCGTTGCGCAGATTGCGCTCGGTCTCGCCGTAGTACTTGTTATATAGAGCGCCGAAGTCGAGCCGCATCAGCGGCACGCCCCATTCACCGGCCACGGCACGCGCCGCCAGGCTCTTGCCGCCGCCTTGCACGCCAAGCAACACGATGCCCTTCGGCCGATCCACATTACCTGCGCTCGGATCGAGGAACGGCTTGCGGCGCAATGAAATCCAGTGCTTCAGCCGCGCCAGGCCGCCGACGTCGGCAAACTTCACCTTGCTTTCTTCGTATGCCAGCGACGCCGCGCCACCAAGCGCCTCGTACTTCGTGGCAAGCACGCGCCGCACGTCATCCTGGCTGATCGCGCCGTCATCGCGCAGCGCCTGCCGCACCAGCCGCCGCACGTCGTCCTGCTCCATGCCGAGCAGATGCATGATCAGCATCTCGAGCGCGTGTTTGTCGCCGCGCGGCCGTCCGCCGGTCTGCTGCTCGTAGCGCTTTGCTTCCTCGTTGACCAGCGCGCGAATCGCGTCGCGATCGGGCAGCCGCGGATGAAAGTGCGCGGAAAGCCGCAGCACTTCCGACGGCAACTCATCCAGACGCGGGCTGATGAACACCAGGGTGCGGGCCGTCTTCGAATGCGACAGCGCGATTTCGCGAATCAACCGCATGCACACCGGATCCTTGAATCCCGGATGTGCATCGCACAGCACATAGATGCCGTTTTGCGCCGTCTTGTCGATATGCTTCAGCACATCGAGCAGATCGTTGGTTTGATAGATCGCTGATTCTTTATCGCTGCGGCCGTGACGGCGAATGCCGCACGTGATGCTCCAGGTCATCAGTATCTGGTTTTCCAGGTTGGCTGCCTTGTGCAGCAACTCGAGGATGCGCGGCTCCTCGTGCGAGGCGATCAGGATGATCGGAAAGCGCGAGCGCAGCAGCGCGCAAAGTTCCTGCACCTCGTCACGGGCGTCTTGCATCGTCTTCCTGCGAAATGATGAAGCGACGCATGAGCATGGGCCGCGACGGTCTTCTGGCGATCACAGACGTATTGGCGGCAACGATTGCCAGCGCCAGGTCGATCCAGCGCCACTTTTTTGCATCGTCCACTAGCGCACCCAATCGACCCAGCCGAAGTAAGCGGTCAACAGGATCACGCCGCCGAACGCAATGCGATACCACGCGAAGATCGTGAAGTCATGGGTCGATAGATAGCGGATCAACCAGCGGATGCACACCAGCGCGGAAACAAACGCGAACGCCAGCCCGACCGCAAACGTCGGAAGATCGGCCACGACAAACAGATCGCGCTGCTTCCATAGCGAATAGACCCCTGCGCCGATCAAGGTCGGGATCGCGAGATAGAAGCTGAATTCGGTCGCCGCCTTGCGCGAAAGGCCGAACAACATGCCGCCGATAATCGTCGCGCCCGAGCGGCTGGTGCCCGGAATCAGCGCTGCGCATTGCACGATGCCGATTTTCAGCGCGTCAAGCAGTGTCATGTCGTCCACGGATTCGACTCGTGCGTGCCGCATACCCTGCAGATCGCGCTCGCCGAACGCACGATGATGCCGTCGCTCGACCCATAGAATGATCAGCCCGCCGACGACAAACGCCAGCGCGACCGGTACCGGATGGAAAAGATGCGCCTTGATCACGCTGCCCAGCGCCAACCCGAGTATGACCGCCGGTACGAACGCGACGCACACATTCAATGCAAACCGCTGCGCGTTGCGCTCGCGGAAAATGCCGGCGACTGTCGCCGACAACTTGGCGCGGTATTCCCAGATGACGGCGAACATCGCGCCGGTTTGAATCGCGATCTCGAACGTCGGCACTTTCTCGCCGGTGAAACGCAGCAGCGAGCTGGCGACGATCAGATGGCCGGTGGATGAGATCGGCAGAAACTCCGTCAAGCCTTCGACGATGCCGAGAATCGCCGCCTTGACGAGTAGCAGGAAATCCATCCGGCGCGATGTTAGCGTGCCGCATCGTCAAGCCTGTTGAGTCGCTGCTGCTTCGAGTGCGTTCGCCAGCCGGCGCGCGAGCATCGTTGCGCTGACGGCATCGCCGCCCCGCGCTGCGTGCGACAGCGCGCTGACCAGGCCGCTGCTGCCGTTGCCCTTCGTACCTCCGGACTGCGCATATCGCTGCCAGGCACCGGTCAACCGATGCGCCTCAGCCCACAGTGCGCCGAGATTTTGTTTATCTGCGTTCTTGCGCAGCCGCACCGCGGCGCGCGTAAAGTCGGCTCGGTCGTGTTGCGCAGCGGTTGCACCTTGATTTTGTGCGGGCTTCTCTTTCGCCGCGCTCGGGCTCGTTTCAACCGCCGCCGAAAGATCGATCGCCACGCGCGACAGATCGGCCTCGAAGCGCTGATTGAACTGAAACGTCACTCCGCCGCCGGCAGCGCGCGCGACCATCACGCGCGCTCCGAAGAACTCGATGCGGCGATCGGTCACCGCACCGCTCGGACTGACGCTGACAAAAGGCTGCACGACGTATGGTTGCACCATCATCGCGGCTTGCTCGTCCGTCATGCCTGTCGCGGTCACCGATGCCGAAAGGCGCAGCTCGCGCTCTTCGAGCGGAATCAGCGTCAGATGAACGATCAGCTCGCCCGATTCGCACACTTGCAATGAACTGTCGATCAGATTCGCCAGCACGCGACGCAGTCGTGCCGCATTGCCGATCAACGCCAGGCCCTGCAGCTCCGTGTCTTCGTAGCGAAAACGCAGGCCTTTACGCTGGGCCCGCGTCGCCAGGCGGCGGATCGGCTCGCCGCAGATTTCTTCCAGCGTGTACGCACTGCGCGGCGTCGATTTGGTCGACGCATCGGGCTGGATCTCGCGCGCCCGGGCGAGCTCTGAACGCAGCCGGCGGTGCGCTGAAATATCGCGCACGTTGACGATATAGCCGATGTGCTCACCGTTCCTGAATTCGGCGACGGCGACTTCGATCGGAAATTGCCGGCCATCGCGCCGCTGCGCCACCAACTCCTGCCGCCGGCCTTGCGCCCGGCCGCCTGCCAGATCGCTAGCGAAACTCGCGTTATCGGGCGATCGATGCGTCGGCGGCAACATTACATCCGCCAGCAGCTTGCCGATGACCTCCTGCGCGGTCACGCGAAACAGCCGCTCTGCCGCCGGGTTGACGTGCGTGATCACGCCCGCTTTATCGAGTCCCATTGAAGCTTCGAGCGACGCCGCGAATATCGCTTCCCACGATGCCGCCCTGGCGACGAGTTCGCGCCGCTCGCGCCCCATGCGCTGCGATGAATACAGAATCTCGTCGGACAGCCGCCCCAGTTCGGTCGACACTCGCTGCCGGCGCGTCTCCTCGGGCAAGCGTCCATCGACGCTCGCTGCCAGATCGGTCAAGCGGCGCAGTGCGATCGAGATTCGACGCGACCGCAGCTCGAACACAAACATTGCAAACGCGGCCGCGAGACTGAAGCCGCCCAGCGCCGCGAGCCAAAGCCGGCGCTGCAAGTCCATTTCGCCGAACGCGCCAAGCCATGCGTTGGACGCCCACGCGTCGGAAGCTGCACCAAGTATCAGCCCGGCGACGATAAATTGCGTGACGGGCGGCATCGAGCGGGCAGACATCCTGCGATGCTCGCGCATTGGCGCGCCCGCAAGCGTGCGATAAAGGCGCCGTGAAGGCGCCTTATTGAAAGCGAAATGCGCTCAAGCTCTAAAGCGCGTTAAGCACCGGTTTTTCAACCAGCAACAGTTATTGCCGAACCCGCGGTGACAGCAACCAGGAGGTAACCAGCATGGCGGCGAGTGCACCGGCAAGCTGCGCGAGGATGAACCCCGGCGCATCGATCGGCCGGATACCAGCAAACGTATCGCTGACGGATCGAGCCAGGGTGACCGCCGGGTTGGCGAACGACGTTGACGCAGTGAACCAGTAAGCGGCGACGATGTAGGCGGCGACCGCAGCCGCTAGATGCGACGGTGCATGGCGGACCGTCGCCATGATGGTGGTGATCAACCCGAACGCTGCGACGAATTCGCTGAACAACTGGGCGACGCCGGAGCGCTGTTTCAGCGAAAACTGCACTACCGGCACTTCGAACATCACGTGGGCCGCAGCAACGCCGGCTAACGCACCCACACACTGCGCCACGATATAAGCGGCGCATAGCCGCCACGAAATACCTCGTTGAAGTGCTGCAACGACGCTCACGGCCGGATTAAAGTGCGCGCCGCTGATCGGGCCGAAGATCGTGATCAAGACGAACAGCATGGCGCCAGTCGCCATCGTGTTCGCGAGCAGTGCAACGGCAACATTCCCGCCAGCCAAACGCTCGGCCATGATCCCGGAGCCGACGACGGCTGCGAGCAGCAACGCCGATCCAAGCACTTCGGCAGTCAGTCGCTGCGCCGCAGAGAAGCGCTCAGTCAACTTTGCCGATCGAGTCCAGCCGCTGCTTCAGTGCGAGCCTGTCCAGTTTGTCGAGTGGCAGAGCGAGGAACAAGTCGAGGCGGCGCTGCAGTGTGGTGAATGCACGCAAGAATGCCTTGTGCTTGGTCTCGTCATCGCCTTCGGCGGCGGCCGGGTCTTCGACGCCCCAATGCGCCGTCACGGGTTGCCCCGGCCACACCGGACACACTTCGCCGGCGGCGTTATCGCATACGGTAAAAACGAAGTCGAGCTTCGGTGAATCGGCTCGCGCAAATTCATCCCAGCTTTTGCTGCGCAATCCGTCGGTCGGTAGACGGCTTCTCCGCAGCAATTCAGTCGTCATCGGGTTGACCTGCCCGGTGGGATGACTGCCTGCGCTATGAGCGATAAAGCCTCGATTCTTCGACCTCGCATTCAGCAATACCTCGCCCATGATCGAACGCGCCGAGTTGCCGGTGCATAGAAACAGGACGTGCCTGGGTTGCTCGCTCATCGCCGCCCTCGCTTATCTGCAACATCCGGAGCTTGCGCGCTCGACCTCGACCGGCTGCGATGCGGTGGCCGGCGCACAGCACGAGGACTGTGTTTTGTTATCGGCGGCGGGCTGAGATGGCGTGTGGTCAGTACCGAAAAACTCGACCTGCGCGAGCGTGTGATAAGTCTCCCAAGCCACGCCCTGCGGATCGGTGTACCAGTACTTGTTCCCACGCGCGTAGCAGCAACTCACGTCCTTTTCTGCCGCAGCTACGAGGTCTGCCTGCTTAGCTTGTGCGCGCAGCCCTTCGAGCTCATCGTCAGAATCGACCTGCAGTCCCAGATGATTGACTCCGACGTGCCCTCCGCGCTGTGAAATCGCGAAGTTGATGCGGGGGTCATCGACCATCCATTTTGCATAATCGGACTTGCTGACAGTGGGCTCGGCGCCGAACAGCGCAGAATAAAAGCGGATGCTCGATTCGAGATCTTTCACCGCAACGTGCACATGGAAACGTTTCATGCTTTCACCTTTCTCTTGGAAGTTGCACCGGGCGCGGGACCGCACCCGGCAGTAGGGCCGCATGCCACGCCATCAGCGGCGCAGCAGTTCTCGGTTAGAAATCCAAGCAGCCGGTTCATCTCGGCGTAGTTCGCCGAGTAAAAAATAAATCGGCCGTCCTGGCGCGACGTGACGAGCGACGCGTGCGCCAGCTCCTTCAGATGAAACGACAAAGACGCCGGCGAAATGCGCAGGCTCTCGGCGATCTCGCCCGCAGCCATGCCGCTGGCGCCCTGCTGCACGAGCAGTCGAAAGACAGCCAGGCGCGTTTCCTGCGCCAGTGCCGCCAAGGCCGAAACAGCTTTTGTCGTTTTCATATTTCAATGATTATTGAAATATGACGTGCTTGTCAAGCTAAATTTCTCAGTGTCCGCACGCTAATGTAGCCAAGGTTGTGCGTTCATCGTTGAATCCGCTTCATCATCGGGTAGCCCTGTGTGACGCCGAAGCCTTTGTTTGGCTGGCCTGCGGAGATATATCCGCAGGACTGATAAACCGCCTCGCGCTGACGGTGCTTTGCGACGTGATCACGTTCAGTCCCAATCGGATCGCCTCTCGCTCAAGCGCTGACAGAATCGCCTTGCTGACGCCTCGAAATCTCGATTCAGGAGCGACGTACAAACGGGCAAGCTCGCCCGTCACTTTCAATAAACCGAAGCCGGTAATGCCGTGAGCGTCTTCCGCGACCAACGCAATGTGACGATCCGAACCGATCGATGATTGAAAGTTGGCCTCGGTCTTGTTGGCAAGCCACTCCGCGAGCGTACTTTGGTCATCAAGATGATCGTCGGTACAGAGCTCGGCAATTGATCGCCGTACCAGTTGGCACGCCTCGTGCGCATCGGACAGCGTGGCGCGGCGGATTAGCGGGTCACGTGCGGCCTCAAGCGACCTCATCGCGTGCTCAGGCGCGCTGATAAATCTCCGCGCCCTTCTTGACGAACTCGACCGCTTTTTCCTGCATCCCCTTCTTCAACGCTTCTTCGGCCGAAACGCCCTGCTTCTGCGCATACTCGCGCACGTCCTGCGTGATCTTCATCGAGCAGAAGTGAG
>CAZKNV010000053.1:0-9171 GCA_964554145.1 uncultured Burkholderiaceae bacterium | reverse complement strand
ACGCCGCCTGGCCATCGCCGCTCCACAACGCTGACGCCCACAGGAAATGAATGTTGTGTATCGCGTAGCCCGCATCTGCACCCGGGTTGGCTCCTATCCCTGCGAAGTAGTCGCGATCGGCCTGCACCGCGGCCCTGTTTGCAAGCACTGCGTCGTGATAGCGCCCGAGCCGGAAGAAGATATGCGACGGCATGTGCACCAGGTGGCCGACGATTGGTGCCAGCGTGCCGAGCTTTTCGGCGGATGGCAGCGCGCGCTCGGGTTGTGGCGAATCTTCGAACAGATGAATTCGGTAGTGGTGCGCACCCGGGTGATCGGGTGCGAGTCTGAGCGCGCGTTCGAGCCAGGCAACAATTTCGGGCGTCCATGCCCGGGGGCGGCCGTCGGCGCTCCAGTAGTCGTACGCATGGGCGTTCATCATCGCTTCGGCGGCCAGCACTGCAATGTCGGCGTCTTCGGGGAATCGATTTGCCAACGTGCGCATGGCACGTGCGTACGCGCGCGCAAGCCGGTCGGCATCGGCGCCACGCTGCATTGAATAGCGCGTCGCCAGCGCGTCGATCAGCGCGCGTTCGCGCGAACCCGGCCTGGCATAGGCTTTCCCCTGGGCAATCGCGTCGAGCGCCACCGGCACATCGGCTTCTCGCATGTCGTGATTAATGCTGGGGCCGAGCGCCCATGCAATACCCCAGCGGCACAAGGCGCAGTTCGGATCCAGTCGCACGGCGGCTCGAAACGACCGCACCGCTTCGGCGAAGTTGAATCCCCAGCCAAAGATCAAGCCCTGTTCAAAAAAACGCTGCGCCTGGCCGTTGTCCGACGCGAGCGCACCCCGATAGTTACCGAAAGCAAGCAGTCGCGCATCGGCCACCGGAAGTTCGCCCGACTCTGCACTGCAAACGTCAGGCGTTCGTTGCGCGTCCTTGGCCGCCTGGCTTGCTACCGCCGTTGTGAACACAAACACCAGCCCAAAAAAGGCCGAGAACGGCACATAACGACTGCGCATTTCCGCAAGTCTACAAAAATCACCCAACGAAGAACGCCTGTATCTCCTGGGCCAGCAAGTCAGGTGCTTCTTCGGGAATGTAATGGCCGGTGGGTGTGGTGCGTCCCGTCACTGTCTGGTGCGCTCGGCTTTGCCAATCGGCGACCGGCGTAAACAGCCGGTTGACCACGCCGCGCTCACCCCACAGAACCCGCAGCGGGCACTCGACCAGCTTGCCGGCGCGCTGGTCGGCACGATCGTGCTGCAGATCGATCGAGGCGGCAGCACGATAGTCCTCGCACATCGAGTGGATCGCATCGGCGGTGAAGCAGCGCTCGTATTCCGCGATGGCGCGCGGATCGAACAGCGCCGTGCCGGCCGAGCCCCAGCCGCCCAGCTTGCTGTGCAGATAGAAGATCGGGTTGGCTGCGATCAATGTCTCAGGCAGCGGCTCGGGCTGAATCTGAAAGAACCAGTGGTAATACAGCGTGGCGAAGTCCATCGTCGTGCGCTCGTACATCGCGAGGGTGGGCGAAATGTCGAGCACCATTAAACGCGTAACGGCCTGCGGATGATCGAGCGCGAGCCGATGCGCGACCCGGCCGCCGCGATCGTGGCCACAAACAAAGAAGCGTTCGAAACCGAACGAACGCATCAGTTCGACGGCGTCGAGTGCCATCGTGCGCTTGGAGTATGGCGCGTGATCGGCGTCGCTCGCCGGCTTGTCGGAGTCGCCATAGCCGCGCAGGTCAGGCATGACCAGGGTGAAGTGCTCAGCCAGTTGCGGCGCGATGCGATGCCAGATCACGTGCGACTGCGGAGAACCGTGCAGCAACAGCAGCGGCGAGCCCTGGCCGCCATGGCGCAGATTGATATCGATGCCGTTAGCGCGGCGCTTTCCCAAAGTAAAGCCGCCGAACAATGGGATCACGAGGTGTGCGCCCCGTGTCGCTTACGAGACATCCTCGCGCTGCTCGAGCAAGCTGACCAGCGTCTCGAGCGCGGCGATGATGCTCCGCGTACGGACCGCGGCGCGATCGCCTTCGATGCGCAACGTTTGCGTCTTGACCCATGGTGCATTCGACAGATCGCGCCGGATCGCCCATGCGAAGCAAACGGTGCCCACCGGCTTGTCGTCCGATCCGCCGTCGGGTCCGGCAATGCCGGTCACCGCCGACGACACCTGCGCGCCGTGCGACATGGCTCCGAGCGCCATTGCGCGCGCCACCGGCTCGCTGACGGCGCCGTAGTCGCGCAGATACGCCGACGGCACCCCGAGCATCTGCATCTTCGCCTCGTTCGAGTAGGTGATAAAGCCGCGGTCGTACCAGGCGCTCGAACCGGGCACGATGGTAATGGCGTAGCCGATGCCGCCCGCGGTGCATGACTCGGCGGTTGCCATCGTCAGGTGTTGCGAATGCAGCGCGGCTCCAAGGCGCCTGGCCAGGTGCTCGATCGTCTGCGCGGCGGTCATCCGAAGATTCGAATCAGTATTGCGCCGGCCAGCAACGTGTAAACGGCAGCGAGCAGATCGTCGATCATGACGCCGACACCGTTTTTAATGCGTCGATCGATCGCTCGAATCGGCGGCGGCTTGACGATGTCGAAGAAGCGAAACGCGAAAAACGCAAGCGCTTGCGTGCCGATATCGCGCGGCAGCATCCATAGCACGAGCCAGAACGCGACGACTTCATCGATCACGATTGCGCCGTGATCGGGTTTGCCGAGCACGCGCCCGGTGTGCTGCGCGGCGATCGCGCCCAACGCAAATGCAATTCCGATGACCGCGGGCCATAACGTGTCGGTCAGCCGCGGCGCCAGCAACACGAACGCCGCCCACCCGGCCAGCGTACCGAACGTCCCGGGGGCAAACGGCGCAAGACCGCTGCCGAGCCCGAAAGAGACCAGGTGCGCCGGATGCGAAAGCATCAGCCGCAGCGACGGTCGGGGCGGGTTCAAGGACGCGGATCGGGAATCAGCCAACCAGCGCGCAGACGTCGGGTTCATCGTTGAAAGTGGTCGAACGCATGCGTGCCAGTGTCCACCGGCGCCCCGCGCTCGTCCAGCACGGCAAGATCGGCGGTCGCCGTTACGGTACCGATGCGGGTCACCGCGACTGCGTTGGTAGCTTCGCCGGCAGCGGCAACCACATCGGCACGGCGCGCGACCGGCGCCGTAAACAGCAGTTCGTAGTCGTCGCCGCCGGCGAGCGCACAACGCTGCTGCATCTGCGCGGGCTGCCGCTGCAGCGAGCGCGAGCGCGGTACTTGCGCCCACTCGACAGCGGCGCCGACAGCCGACGCCCGCAGAATGTGGCGCAAGTCACCCAGCAATCCATCTGAAATATCGATCGCGCTGGTCGCGATTGCGCGCAACCGTTCGCCCAGTTGTACGCGCGGCGCCGGCCGCTCGAGCCGTGCAGCAACATGCTCCGCTTCCGATTGCGGCAACTCGACTTCGCGGCGCCGAAAGGCAAGCGCAAGCGCGGCGTCGCCGACCTCGCCTGAAACCCAGATGTCATCATCCACCTGTGCGCCGGAGCGCAATAGTGCGCGACCGGTCGGTACGGTACCGATGGCAGTGATCGTGATCACGATGCCTTCCGGCGAGCGGGTGGTGTCCCCGCCGGCCAACACGCACGCATAGGCATCGGCCAACGCATAAAGCCCGCCGCTAAAGCGTTCGAGCCACGCCTGATCAACGCGCGGTACCGCAAGTGCCAGAAAAAAACAGCGCGGAGTTGCACCGCAGGCTGCGAGATCCGAAAGATTGACGGCGAGCGCCTTGTGGCCCAGAGCGCTCGGATCGACGTCCGGAAAGAAGTGAACGCCTTGTATCAGCGTGTCGGTCGAGACTGCCCACTGCTCATCGGCGCTCGGAGCGAGCAAGGCGCAATCGTCGCCAACGCCGAGCGCTACATAGGAGCTCGCCGCCATCGATCGCTTGAAAAAGCGTTCGATCAACTGGAACTCGCCCATCGATCAGGCTCGTCCGGCGATTTCGCCTGGACGCAGTTGCGCCGCTACTTTGTCGAGCACTCCATTGACATACTTGAAGCCGTCGGTGCCGCCGAAGCTTTTCGTTAACTCGACCGCTTCGTTGATGACAACGCGATAGGGAATTTCGAGCCGGTATTGCAGCTCGTAGGTTGCGATCAACAGGACCGCATGCTCCACTGGAGACAGCACTCCGACACTGCGATCCAGATGCGGCGACAGCTGGGCATGCAAGCCTTCAGCGTGGTTGATCGCTCCACTGAGCAACTCACGATAGTGCGCGGTATCGACATTGGGGCCCATCTGCTCGTTTTCCACCGCGTGCGCTTCGATCGTGGCGGCATCGTGGCCTCCGACCAGCCACTGATACAGTCCTTGCAGCGCGAGTTCACGTGCACGCCGGCGCGCGCTGCGGCTTGTGCCTTTGACGCGACCTGAAGTGTCTGCCTGCTGCAAGCCGGTCTACTCTTCGCTGGTCGCTGCAGCGGCGCCGTCTTCGTCGAGCGCCCACAGCAGATTGGCCATTTCGACCGCCACCCGCGCGGCATCGCGCCCTTTTTCCTGGACACGCGCGCGCGCCTGCTCTTCGGTATCGGTGGTCAGGATCGCGTTGGCTATCGGCAGGCCGTGTTCAAGGGATACTCGCGCAAGCCCACGCGCCGACTCGTTGGCAACCACCTCGAAGTGATACGTGTCGCCGCGAATCACGCAGCCGAGCGCAATTAACGCATCGAAATCATCGGTCGCGGCCAGTTTGGCGAGCGCCAGCGGAATCTCCAGCGAACCTGGAACGGTGACGTGCGTAATGTCGTCTTCGTCCACGCCCAGCGTGATCAGCTCGTTCATGCAGGCTTCCGCCAGCGCGCGGCCTGCCCACTCGTTAAAGCGCGACTGCACGAGGCCGATGCGCAGATCGTCGCCGTCGAAATCCGGCGCAATGAAGTCCCTGGCCATGGTGGATTTTTATTCTTCCAGGTAGCCGGTGATCTGCAGTCCAAAGCCCGCCATCGACGGCATCTTGCGCGGCCGGGCCAGGAGCTTCATCTTGCGCACGTTCAGGTCGCGCAGGATTTGTGCACCGACGCCGTACGTGCGCAAATCCACCTTGCTCGACCGCACATCATCGGTAGTGCCGCTCGATATCGCGTCAAGATGTGCAAACAACTGCTGCGCAGTTTCGCCGCAGTTCAGCATGACCAGCACGCCGCCATCGCTCCTTGCGATCGTCTGCAGCGCCTTCAGCACCGGCCACGCGTGCGTCGATGCTTCAATTTCAAGCACATCGAGCACCGACAGCGGTTCGTGAACGCGCACCAGCGCCTCGCGATCGGGAGTCAGAATGCCGTGGACCAATGCCAGATGAGCAGCTCCGCCCGGCTGGTCGCGATACGCAATAAGCTCGAACTCGCCCGCCGGCGTCATCACACGCCGTGTGGCAATCCGCTCGACCAGCGATTCGTTGGCGGCACGATATCGAATCAGATCGGCAATCGTGCCGATTCGCAAATCATGCGCGGCGGCGAATGGCAGCAGATCAGGCAAACGCGCCATCGTGCCGTCGTCATTCATTATCTCGCACAGCACCGCCGCTGGATTCAAGCCGGCCAGCCGCGCCAGATCGCAGCATGCTTCGGTATGACCGGCGCGCATCAGCACACCGCCAGGCGCGGCGACCAGCGGAAATACATGGCCAGGTTGCACCACGTCCGATGGTTTGGCATGCGGGCGCGTCGCCACGCGAATCGTGTGCGCGCGGTCGGCGGCCGAAATACCGGTGCTGATGCCATCTGCCGCTTCGATCGCGACGGTAAAGTTGGTGCCGTGCACGGTGCGGTTATTCGCGGTCATCGGCGCCAGTTGCAGTTGCGCCGCATGCTCGGCGGTGATCGGCATGCAGATCAGTCCGCGGCCGTGTTTCGCCAGGAAATTGATTTTCTCCGGCGTCACGAAGTCGGCTGCGAAGATCAGATCACCCTCGTTTTCGCGGTCCTCGTCGTCGACCAGCACGACGATATGGCCGCGGCGAATCTCTTCGATCAACTCGATGGTGGTCGCAAGATGGGCCGGCGGCTTGGATGGACTGGGAACGGCTGACAGCATAATTACGCGTCCTGAATGATTCGAGCGCGGAGTTTATGCGCTTCCAACCCGCAGCGACAGCATCCGCTCGACATAGCGCGCGATCAAATCGACTTCGATATTGACTCGATCGTCCACGCGCAGCGAACGCAAGGTCGTGACACGATACGTATGCGGAATGATGTTGACCGCAAACTCGCAGCCGCGCAGCGTGTCAACCACGCGATTGACGGTCAGGCTCACGCCATCAATCGCGACCGAGCCTTTGTAAGCGAAATACCGGGATAGCTCGGCAGGAACTCGCACGAGCAGCTCCCACGATTCGTGCACCTGTGTAATTGCGACGACCTCGCCGACGCCATCGACATGGCCGGCGACAAGGTGCCCGCCGAGCATGTCGCCAAGCCGCAGCGATGTTTCGATATTGACTTCGCCCGCTGCATCCAGCCCGGAGGTTCGCGCCAGGCTTTCCTTCGACGTATCAACAGCGAAGGTCGAACCGTCCACACGAACGGCGGTCATGCAGGCGCCCGCAACGGCGACACTGTCTCCGACGCCGACAAGAAACCCGGGCACATCGCGCGCGTCGACTGTCAGCCGCACCCCGCCGTCCGCATTTGCAACAGCGGCTAGACGCTCGACTTCGACGATGCGGCCGATGCCCTGAACCAGTCCTGTGAACACAGCTTATCCCTGCCCGATGCGCGCGAGGATACGAATGTCGGCGCCGACACGCGCCACTTCGCGAAACGTCAAGCGCTGCGCGTGATCGAGATCCGATAAAGCGGGCAGATGCAGCATGCCCTGCGCTTCACCCAACAACGTGGGCGCCAGATAAACCAGCAATTCGTCGACCACGCCTGCACGCACGAGCGATCCATTCAACTTGAACCCGGCTTCGACATGCACTTCGTTGATAGCGCGTGCTGCAAGCGCCTGCATCAACGCCTTGAGGTCCACCTTGCCGTGATCGGCCGGCAAATTCAGTATTTCGGCGCCGCGCTGCTTAAGCGCCTTTTCCCGCGCAGTGTTGTTCGCCACGCACGCGACCACAACCTGTCCTTCGCCCTCGAAGATGCGCGCGTTCGGATCAAGGTCGAGCCGGCTGTCGACCACTATCCGCAGCGGCTGCCGCGTGGTCTCGATCAGTCGAACGTTAAGTTGCGGGTTATCGGCTTGAACGGTCCCGAGTCCGGTCAACACCGCACACGCGCGCGCGCGCCAGACGTGTCCATCGCGTCGCGCGTCTTCCGACGTAATCCATTGCGACGCGCCGTTTGCAAGCGCGGTCCTGCCATCAAGACTCGCCGCAATCTTCAATCGCACCCACGGCCGGCCGCGTGTCATGCGCGAGAAAAACCCGGCGTTGACTTCGGCTGCTTCCTGTTCCAGCAGTCCGCAGCGAACATCGACCCCGCCATTGCGCAACATTTCCAGACCGCGGCCCGATACCAACGGGTTCGGGTCCTCGACAGCCGCAATCACTCGCGCCACCTTTGCCTCGGACAACGCGGTTGCGCACGGTGGTGTCCGGCCAAAATGACTGCACGGCTCGAGCGACACGTAGACCGTCGCACCGCGCACATCATGACTATTGCGCCTGGCGTCCAAGATAGCTTCGACCTCGGCGTGATTCGAGCCCGGCGGTTGCGTGAAACCTTCGCCGATCACTCTTCCATCACGCACGATGACGCAGCCGACTCTCGGATTCGGCGTCGCATGAAAAGCCGACTGCTGCGCCAGCGCCAGCGCGCGCAGCATGAATTCGTAATCGGACTCGGAGTACATAGGCACTCAAAGTGTACGCAGCGGCCGCGCGAGCGGCTCAATAGAAAAGCCCGGACCGTTTTGCGATCCGGGCAACTACCTCAAGAGGCTAGCGCGTCACTTAACCGCGAGGCGTTTGCTTACAGTCGGCGCACGCTTCGGCAGCGACAGCGTCAGTACGCCGTCTTCGAAGCGCGCATCGGCGCCTTCTTCGGTGACTTCAGCGGGCAGCTCGAAGCTGCGTGCGTAACGGGTTGAATAACGCTCGCTGTACAGAACCTCATTTTTGTTAGTTCCGTTGACATCCTTGGTCTCGGACGAGTCTTTGGACTCGGCGTTGATCGAGACGCGCGCCCCTTCGATGCCCACGTTGATGTCGTCCTTGCGGATGCCGGGCAAATCGACCTTGACTTCGAAGTTGCCGCCCTTATCGAGCACGTCCATACGTGCGCGCGAGACCGCCGGTGCATTCGAATGGCGCGATGCCGGTACGCTGGCGCGGTGGAAAAAGTCGCTGAAAAGCTCGTCGACCAGCGAATTGAACGAATCGCCGCGCCGGGTTGAAAGCTGGTACATGATGATCTCCAGGTTTATGTTTGGGCGACGCAAGCGCCCGATGGTCCAAATCTAGGGACCAAGCACCCGGTTTCAAGGTCTTTTTAACGTCGCTTCGGCCGCTTGACCAGCCTCGCCGGCCTGATCTCGCGCACGACTTCGGCAAACTCATCGACATCCTCAAAGCTGCGGTACACCGACGCAAAGCGGATGTACGCCACCTTGTCGAGCCGCTTTAGCTCGCGCATGACCAACTCACCGATCTTTTCGCTTTTCACTTCGCGCTGCGCGGACGACAGCAACTTGTCTTCGATACGCGCGATCGCCTCATCGACCGCCTCGCGCGGCACGGGGCGTTTGCGCATCGACAACTGCATCGAAGCGCGCAGCTTGTCGCGGTCGTAATCGGCACGACCGCCGCCGCGCTTGATAATCGTCGGCATTGCGAGCTCGACCCGCTCGTAAGTCGTGAATCGCTTGTCGCAAGACAGACATTTGCGCCGCCGCCGGATCGTCGCGCCCTCGTCCGACGCACGGGAATCGATCACCTGCGTGTCGGCGTGGTTGCAAAACGCGCACTTCACCGTCTACCCATACACAGGAAACCGTTCCGTCAGCTCTGCCACTTCGCGCTTTACGCGCTCGAGCGTGGCGGTATCGCGCGGCTTGTCGAGAATGTCGGCGATCAGATGCGCGGTCTTTTCCGCTTCGGCGTTCCGAAAGCCGCGCGTGGTCATTGCAGGCGAGCCGAGCCGGATGCCGCTGGTCACCATCGGCTTTTGCGGATCC
>CAZKNV010000052.1:1472-9287 GCA_964554145.1 uncultured Burkholderiaceae bacterium | reverse complement strand
AGCGAGCGCCCGACCCGCAGTGCGCTTGATCTGCTGGCGGGCAAGCTCGACGGTGTGGTTTGGCGCGTGACGCTGGATCGGGCGGGCGAAGCGCTCGTGTATGACAGCATGCATGCGTGCGGCTGCTATCACCTGTTTTTTCCGACTGAGAAAGTGATGCCGCGGGAATTGCCTGCAACGCTCGATGAAGGTCTGTTTGTTCCCCAAGCCGTGCGCGCCGCTCGACCGAACGAGAAAGTCGTGTTGCGGATCGAGTCCGGCACGCATTATCTGCAGCGCGTGCAAATGAGCGATGAATCCCAGCCGGTGCCTGCTGTTTCGTATGCCATGCGGGACGAGCGAGCGCTGACGACGCTGGCGCGTCTCACCGGCGGTACGCGCAGCGCCTACGGGGAGGATGGATTCGTCCCCGGCAGCGAGCGCGCTGAGCGATGGTTCTTCTGGCCGATGGGCATCGAGTCGGCCGGACAGATGCGCCAGTGGGGCCGCCATGCGACCGCGTTCGTCGGCCGCCGGCATTTCGACGATCCCCTGCTTTTCGACGCTTATTTTGAAATTCACCCCTTGCAAAATGGGGCTCCCGCAACTTCGCAACAACCATGAAGATTCGCGTAGCAACGTACAACATTCACAAAGGCGTAATGGGCCTGCGCCAAAGGTCCCGCATTCACGACGTCAAGCTCGCATTGAGCTCGATCAATGCCGATATCGTGTTCCTGCAGGAAGTGCAGGACAGGAATGAACGAATGGCCAAGCGCAACGGCCATCCACAGGGCACGCAGCTCGACTTTCTATGCACCGGCAGCTACCTGCATCGCGCCTACGGCATGAACGCGATCTACCCGCACGGCCATCATGGCAACGCGATCGTCTCGCGGCATGCGATCGGCCGCCATCTGAATCACGACATCTCGGATCACGCGCTCGAGAAGCGCGGATTGCTGCACGCGGTGTCGCATATCGAAACGTCGAAGGGCGCGCTCGACGTTCATCTGATCAATACGCACTTCGGATTGATCAAGCGCAGCCGCGTGCGGCAGGCGGAGTTCCTGATCGATTTCGTCAAATCGGAGATTCCCAAGAAGGCACCGTTGATCATCGCCGGCGACTTCAACGACTGGCAGCGCGGAGTCGACGATGTGCTGCACTCCGAGCTCGATGTGTTCGAAGCGGCTTCCGAATTCAACCGCCGCCAGTCGAAGCCGCGCTTGCGCGACCGCCTCGTGCCGTGGCGCGAGCTGCCGCGCTCGCATATGGCGCGCACGTATCCGAGCGTGATGCCCTGGCTGCAGCTCGATCGCATCTACGTGCGCGGATTCAAGGTCAATGATGTACGTGTCCCGAAAGGCGTCGAATGGTCGCAGCGATCCGACCACATGCCGTTGATTGCCGACGTGGAAGTGGCATGAGATGAACGATGAAGCGTTGCGCGAGCCGCGGCCGACTGCGCGGCCTGCGCGACACTCATTGCGTCGCACTGCGGGTTCGCGGCCGCTCGTCTATGGCGGCAATCGCATCGAGCTGCTCAAAAATGGTGCACAGTATTTTCCGCGATTGCTCGCCGCGATCGAGAGTGCCACGCGATCGACCTATCTCGAAACCTACATCTTCGAACTTGACGATGTCGGTCAGAAAGTCAGCGATGCGCTGGCGGCAGCGTCGCAGCGCGGCGTCGCAGTGCATCTGCTGATCGACGGATTCGGCTCGCAGACGACGGCCGACGCGTTAATCGCACGACTGAAACCTCAAGGCGTAAGAGTCATCGTGTTTCGTCGCGCCCGTTGGTGGCGGCTCGACCGCCGGCTGTTGCGGCGCCTGCACCGCAAGATCGCACTGATCGATGATCGGCTGGCGTTCGTCGGTGGCATCAATATCAAGGACGATCACTCCCACCCTGATCCAGAGCCGGTGCGGGCCGGGCTCGGGCCGCGTTTCGATTTCGCGGTGGCATGTGAAGGGCCGCTCGTTGCGGCGATTGCGTTTACCGTCACGCGACTCTGGTGGACGGTGTCGGTGCTGCAGCTGAAGCGGCGGCCGTCTTCGCGGCCGCACAACGCGGGTTTACCGCCGCCGCTGCACGACGGCGTACGTGCTGCGCTGCTGTTGCGTGACAACCTGCGCAATCGGCGCACCATCGAGCGCGCGTACCTGGATGCGTTTGCCCATGCGCAGCACGATGTACTGATTGCGAATGCGTACTTCCTGCCGGGCAGGAAATTTCGCGATGCCTTGTGTGCGATTGCCGAGCGCGGCGTTCGAGTGCGATTACTGTTGCAAGGCCGTGTCGAGTACCGGCTGCAACACTATGCGCAGCAGGCCCTTTATGGCGATCTGGTCGAGTGCGGCGTGCAGATCTTCGAGTACACGCACAGTTATCTGCACGCCAAGGTTGCGGTGGTCGATGAAAACTGGGCGACTGTGGGATCCAGCAACATCGATCCCTATAGCCTGTTGCTGGCGCGCGAAGCCAACGTTGCCGTATATGACGGCAGCTTCGTGCGCGACCTGCGGCGCGAACTCGAATCGGCGATCGAAAACGAATCAACAGTGGTCGATGCTGCGGCCTGTGCGCGCCGTAGCTGGCTACGGCGAACGATGAGCTGGGTGGCCTACCAGCTGGTGAGAGCGCTGATCGTGGTGGCGACCCGGCGCGGAGACGGTTAGCGCGCCGCCCTTAGTCACCTCCGCCACGCAGCGCCACAAGAGCGGCATCGCGGTCCGGTTTCGGCGCATGCTGCGCTGGCGGCGCGACAAGCCGGTCGAGGAGGCCGACACGCTGGCGACGCTGCAATTGTTGCTGGATGGCGCGAGCGTCCCGCCGGCGTAGACTTCCCCGCGTCGCCGATAGTGCGACGGTTTCACTCTTTGGGAGGCATCTGATGAAGCTTCATTTTTCTCTGGCGGCCGCGTCCATGTTGTTCACGACCGCCGCATTTGCGTTCCATTGCCCGGCCGATATGAAGAAGATCGACGATGCGATGGCGAAGAAGCCGAAATTGACCGATGCGCAGATGGCTGAAGTCAAGAAGTACCGCGCGGAGGGCGAAACATTGCACAAGGCCGGCAAGCATCCAGAGGCGATCGCCACGCTTGCCAAGGCGATGGCGATGTTGAACATCAAGCCATAGAAAGTCGCAACCACAGACGCCGCCTGCAGGCGGCGTTTTCTTTTGGAGCGCGCGGCCGCAGCTTGAGCGCCTGGGCACACCAGATGTTGTGCCAAACGACAGCGATTACCCACCACTTGTATACCTTTCGTGCGCAGAGAGAGCGGCACCGCCGCTCTTTCCAGAGGGAAAACCTCGTTGCGCATGTGCAATTTGCCTCTGAAAACTTGGTTTTCCCCTTGTATTTCACTCTGATTGGCTTAGGATCGCGTCACGCAACGAGAGCGCTCTCTGCAGTTTTTCATTCGAGAACCCTGTCGCTGTGACCTCAACCGATAAGGAGAAAGCAATGGCAATGAAGAAGGCAAAAAAAGCGGGGAAAAAAGCTCCGGCCAAGAAAGCGTCGGCGAAAAAGGCCGCGAAGAAGACAGTGAAGAAGGCAGTCAAGAAGGCGCGGGTCAAGAAAGTTGCGAAGAAGCGTACCGCTCGCAAACCGAATGCAGCGTTCATGAAGCCGATGATGCCGACCGGCCCGCTGGCTGCGATCATCGGCTCGACCCCGATGCCGCGCACCGAAGTCACCAGCAAGATCTGGCAGTACATCAAGAAGAACAAGCTGCAAGACAACGCCAACCGCCGCATGATCAACGCAGACGAAAAACTTCGCGCGCTGTTCGGCAAGGCGCAGGCGTCGATGTTCGAACTGACGAAGTACGTCAGCAAGCATCTTAAATAGGCGCGCGAAGTGTACGCAGCGCGGCCTGGACGGCCGCGCTGCACGTGCATTTCGCACGATTAGTTAGTGCGTTGGTTTCGGAGCGGCCGCGCGCCAGCGCAACTGTAAAGGCAGGCAAAGCGACGGCGCGTTGTACAACTGCCGCCTCGTCAGGCCGAATTCCCAATCAGGAATGCGAGTTTCTGCGCGGCAGAGTCAGCGCCGCATGCTGACGGCGCAGCCTTCTTGGTGATCGGCTGAGCGTTCACGATAGCGTCGGGCACCATTCGCGGTGTTGCATCCACGAACACCAGCGCCACGAGGATGACGACCCCCGCTGCAACGCGCGTCGGGAACCCGTGCGACGTTTCCGCCCCGCGCTCTGCGCGATCGTTGATCTCATAGTGCCCGTGCGAAGTCATCGCATTGCCCATTGGACCAAGCGCCGGTCCGATGGTGAACGATAGAAGCCGCGCGCTCTAACTTGAACGGAATGATCAGCGCGCAGCGGGCAGAGAATTCGACAGGGCGGCTGGTGACACCGTGGTGCTCAACGTGACGCCGCGCCCGTCGCGTACGTTTTTACTGCGCCCAGCGAGAATGCCTGGGTAACGACGCCTGCAAGAATGTCATCTGATCGGCCAGGATGCGCCGATTGCTGAGAATGAAGCCTTCACTGCGGCATACCGCGTACGGGACGTAGATCAGCGGCATGTTCGCTTCTTCGGGACGGCGATTGCCCTTGCGTGTGTTGCATGAACGGCATGCGGTGACGACATTGGTCCACTCGTGGCGCCCGCCGCGCGATACCGGCACGATATGTTCCACGGTCAGTTCCGTTTCAACGAAACGGCTGCTGCAGTATGCGCAGATCTGGCGGTCGCGCACGAACAACCGATGCTTGGTCAGTCCTACATGCGCGTGCCCCAACGGAATTCGATGCCGGCCGCGAATCATCACGATCGAGCTCGTAATGAATTCCGAGCGTGCGCCGGTTGCTTCCTGCACGCCGCCTGCCATGCCGAACAGGTTTTCGCCCAACTCGGTAATCACCTTGCCCGATGCGTAGTAGCGCGCAGCACGCGGCAACAGCGCCCAGCGGACCGGTTGTCCCTGGGAGTCGACGATCAGGATCTTGGCGGTCAACTCCGATGCGTACACCATGGCAGCACGAATTGTGCCACGGCATTTGCTAGGGATAGGCGCTTGTCAAGTCAGCGCCGGCACGGTCAGTCGTTCCGGCCGCCGTTGCGCAGGGTCCACGGGTCAAGCCCGGTTTCGGTCCGTTTAACGATGCCGGCCGGATCGAAATAGATAAACATCGCGGCCTTGAACCCGCCGTGCGTGTGGTAGCGGTACATCCACGCGGTTTCGTTGCGCAGGCGGTAGTGGAACGTATCGGCCGGTGCCCCGAAATCGCGCAGCACTTCGTTGCGCGTGTCCTTGCCCGACTGCACCCGCGCAAACGCTTCATCACTCATCACCTGCTCGGCGCGCACCAGCCGGCCTTGCGCGTCAAAGTCGGCGTTCCATACGGACTGATCAAACGGTTGGTTGGAATACTGCAGCCGCGAGCCGCCGCCCGGAAGCGGATAGTTGCCGGTCGGGCGGCCCAGCGCCGCTCGCGCTTGTTCTATCGGGGTTCCGGGCGCAAGCGTTCCGGGCGTGGTGCAGGCCGTTAGCGCGGCGAGCGCCACAGCGAACAACAGAACTCTTGAAGGGAACATCGCACAAGCTCCGGTGGTGCCTGATCTTAAGACGGGGCGGCGATGCGTTGGTTCGTATTGGTAATGGATCGACTCGCGGGCTCGGATCCTAACCGGGCTGCGAATCTGAAGGCACTGGCAGAGCACCAGCGCCGCAAGGGGGGCCGCGCATTAGTGGCGGCCTGCCGCACCGTCTACGGCTTACTGGGTAGACGTCGGCCGCTTCTGCGGCAGATTCACCCACACCACTTCAGTGCCGTAGCGTTTGGCCGCTTGTTCCACCCTCGCAATGTACAGATGATCCACCGTGTCCTCTGGAGCGCTGGCCATTTGCATCGAACTGCAGCCGGCGACCAACAGCACCGCAAGCGCCGCAATCAGGGCTTTGTTCATAGTGCCTCCAATATTGCCTGGCGCAGGTCGGAGCCTGCGCTAGCGGCGACTTTACGCCGGCCGCCGGCCGACGCAATAGCTAGTCCAGTGAAACCGTCAAATCGCACCCGAGCGGCCGCGCAGCGGCGTGTCGGGCTAGGCGCAAAGCGCAGTCATAGCGGGACTATGGCGAGCATTTGCAACGACGCCCGGCGCGGCGAGGCGCGTACGAGCGGGGGTGAATTTCGGCGGTTCCACTGGACGGGTGACGAAGCCGGCACTGGCGAGACGAACGGCCGGTGTCATCAACCGCAGGCGGTCGTCCCGATAGACTGCCCGGATGGCCGAAGCTGCCCGTCCTTCCGAGTCAGCCGAAACCGAGCTCAAGCTTCAACTGGACCCACAACACGTCGGCCTCTTGAAGCGCCGCCCCCTGCTGGCCGATGTTGCTGCGTCGCAAGTGGAAATGGACAACGTCTACTTCGACACCGCCGACCAGTTGCTGCGCCGCCACCACATGGCACTGCGTCTGCGGCGTATCAATGGGCGCTGGCTGCAAACACTGAAGACCGACGCTCAACAGGAAGGTGCACTGAGCCAACGCGGTGAATGGGAAACGCCGGCGAAAGTCGCGCGTGCGAGTGGAATCGGGCAACTGGATTTGGCGCGCTTGCATCACTCACCATTGCCCGCGTTACTGGCAAAGCAGAAGTCGAAGCCGCGGCTGCGCCCATTGTTTCGTACGCAAGTGCAACGCACGCTGTGGACGATCGAAGCCGGTGAGGCAACGATCGAGGTTGCGCTCGACGTGGGAGAGATCAGCAGGGAAGCGGAGCGGAACGCGGCAGAGAAAACCGGTGCAAATGCCGGGCGCGAACCGATCTGTGAAGTTGAACTCGAGCTCAAGCGCGGAGAGACGGTGGCTCTGCTCGATGCCGCACTCGAGCTGCTCGGCGCCGACAGCGGTGCGCCGCTCACACTGATCCCGTTGGCGCGCAGCAAGGCCGCGCGCGGCTACCAACTGGCGAAGCAGCGTCCGGCTGCTGCCGTAAAGGCGTCGGCCAAGGGCTTTGTCGCGGATGTGACGCGCAAGACGACGACCGCGCGCGCCCTGCGTGCGGTGGTGCGGCACGGCATCGCGGTGCTTACCGTAAACATGGAGCTGCTGCTGCGATACGACGATCCCGAGTATGTGCATCAGGCGCGCGTTGCCTTGCGCCGCGTTCGCTCGGCGATGCGGCTGTTCGATCGCGAGCACCGTGACGTGCCGGAGTCGCTGGCGGACGAAATGCGCTGGTTTGCCGGCGCTTTGGGCGATGCGCGCGACTGGGATGTGATCACCGACGAAACTTTGCCGCCGCTCGCCGAAGCTATCGGTGCCGATGCAACCGACGCACTGGTTGCGAAAGCGGATCAACGGCGCCGCAAAGAGCGCGAGAAAATTCGTAACGCCGTGCAATCGGCGCGCTATGCGGCGCTTGTGTTAAATGGCGAGCGCTGGTGCATGACACCGGCGCCGGCGGACGCCGAGCTGCTCGGCGATGCGGCGGCGCCGGCACTGCAACGCGCCGCGAAAAGATTTTTCAGGGCCGCGCGCTTTTTCGCGGCGCTGACACCGGAGCGCCGGCATCGGGTTCGAATTCTGGCCAAGCGTTTGCGTTACGCGCTTGATCTGTTCGCGGTTGCTTTGCCGAAAGCGGCGACAACACGCTACCTCGACGCGCTGGCCGACCTGCAGGATGTGCTGGGCCAGCTGAACGATGCCTCCGTTGCGAAGACGGTGCTGCCGCAGTTATCGAGGTCCGCTCAGTTGAAAAAGCCGGTGCAAGCGTGGTTTGCCTCGCAGGAACCGGATCGTGTGCACGACGTTGAGCAGCGTCTGCTGAAGCTCTCAACCATGGAGGCGCCATGGCGG
>CAZKNV010000052.1:0-1372 GCA_964554145.1 uncultured Burkholderiaceae bacterium | reverse complement strand
ATTGAATTGCGGACTTATCAGCGCACTTGTCGCGGCCTGCCGGCTCTTTCAAACCAGGTCGCACGATAGCCAGAAGGCAGTACGTATAAACGCGGAAAGCATGCCTCGGATCAGGCACTTCGCCGCTGTGCGGATGAACGAACGGGCGAGCGGAAAATGTAGGAAAACGGCCGACGCTGCGCAGGGATAAAAACCTACGCGGGCGATGGCGTTAACTAACGCGGGCGCAAAACGCGCGGCGGAAAATACGGTTTCTTGAGTGCGCGACCCTGACCAAGCACGAAGCCCGTATTACGCGCCAGATTCAATTGCTCTTCTCGCTCGATGCCGGCCAGCACGAAGGTTTCGCGCGTCAGGCCAAGCGCATTCACTTCACGCGACATCTCCTGCCAGGTTTCTTCGCGCGAGCTGATCGGAGCCAGCATCTTGGCGAAATCCGGCGTGATGAAATCGATTGCCGCCATTTCCATGCTGGGGCGCGGTTCGGCAAATCGATATCCGACCGGGATCTGATACGAGCGCAACAGATCGGCAAACTCGCGCACTCGATAGGGCCAGCGCAAGCGCTCCATCGCGCCGCGCAGCAGCACTGAAAGACGGTGCGCAGTCAGTCGATGTGTTTGCAGGACACTGGCGAAAGCTTCCAGCGAGCGCTCGACCGAACCGAACGAAACCGTGACGGCAACGCGCTCGACCCGCTCGTGTTCGAGCATCGAAAACGCATGCTCCATCGCTGCCAGCTGTATCTGTGAACGCAGCGAACGATCGGGCTCGAAATCGGCGGTCCAGACATAGAGCTCATCGAACCAGCGCTGCGATCCGACCAGGGTTCGTGTCGGCCAAACCAATGCGCGCACGCGCGAGCCGAAGCGACTCAGCGAGTCGACGGTAGGGTCGAGTTCGACCTGGTGACTGCCGAGCTGCTCGGGCCTCATGTTGCTGCTTGCCATCAAATTTGAATCGCGCCACGCACGGGGAGCCGATTCTCTGCTAAATCCCCGTCGTACGGGAGCCCGTATTAGCAGGCCCTAACTACGGGTCGGCAATACGGGCGGCGGATACGGCATCCGAATTGCGCGGCCTTGGCCGAGTTCGAAGCCGACGCGGCTGGCCGATTGTTGCTGCTGACGCGTTTCAATCGCGCCGACGATGGTGCTCTTGGTGTCGAGCGACAGCGCGCGAACTTCGAGGGCAAGATCGTTCCAGGCGTCGGCACGCGCCGACGTCGTTGCCAGTACCTTGGCAAAGATCGGCTGGACCAGATCGACGCCCGATAGCTCCATACTCACGCGCGACGCCGAGAGGCGGTAGCCGACTGGAAACTGCCAGCCGCGCAGCATGTCGGCAAACCCGCGCAACCGGTAACGCGAGC
>CAZKNV010000051.1:0-9290 GCA_964554145.1 uncultured Burkholderiaceae bacterium | reverse complement strand
CGTGCTTGCGATCGCAAACCGGATCACCGTGCGCTGCAGTTCGTCGAATTGATCGGTCGCAGCCGCCGCCTCCGGATCGTCGAGCGCCTTGAGCTGCGCCTCGGTTGCTCCGGCTTTTTTCAACTCCGGCGCGTGATGATGAAATTCATAATCGGCACCGGTCAGCCGCGCGACGACGCAAATCGCCAGCTCGCGCACA
Source organism: uncultured Burkholderiaceae bacterium (assembly GCA_964554145.1). GTDB lineage: Bacteria > Pseudomonadota > Gammaproteobacteria > Burkholderiales > Burkholderiaceae_F > JACCZX01. Next base: position 9,091 of record CAZKNV010000051.1, on the reverse strand, counting down.
AACGGCGACAGCGACAACTCTTGCCGCAGCGTGCGCAAATAGCCGTTCCATCCACGTGCGAGCGGTTCAGACCACAACAACATCCGATCGAGGTTATATAGCGCACCGCCGCGTCGCGCTTCGATCGCTGCCACAAGTTCGGCATCGCGCGGCGCGCGCGCCGCTGTCCACGGTTCAATACGCATGCTGTCTCCCAGTATCACTAATGTCCGAGCGGCTCTGCGATGTAGCGCAATACTTTCGGCGACCCGGCACCGACATGAAACGCGTAGCGCCGATCGCGCAAGTCGGCGTCGGCCGCGGTAAAGCGATCAAACCGCCGCAGATGATCGGCCCAGGATTCGTCGAGGTAGTACTCGATATAGTGGCCGGGCTCGCTGGTGTCGTGAAACAGTCCCCACGACAGCGCGCCGAGTTGCAGCCGGTTGGCGCGGCTTTCGCGCATGACCGCGGCGAAGTCGGCGGCGCGCGCCGGGTCGATCCGATAATCGACCGTCACCATCACCGGCCCCATTTGATGCTCGACCGGAAACGCCGGTACCGGCTCCTGCAGCATTCGCGCCGGCGTCAGATCCTGCTGCTCCTCAGGTCCGGCGTGCAAGCGCCCTATCGAAAGCCATAGGGCAATTCCCGTTGCCGCCGCGGCAACAAAGGTCCACGGCACTTCAATCACGCTGGCTACCTGCCCCCACAGCGCAGCGCTGGCCGACGTAGCGCCCATTATCGTCATCATGTAGATCGACATTCCGCGCGCGCGCACCCAATCGGGTAGCGAGAGCTGGGAGGCGACCGTCAATGTATTGACGACCGCCAGCCACGCCGCGCCGACCAGCATCATGGCCGGCATCGCGCTCCATACATTGGGCGCGAAGCCGACCGCCACCATCGCCAACGCCTGCAGCAGCGTGCCGTCGCGCAGCAATCGATCGCGCGTGATCAGCACGCGCAGTCGCGGCAGCCAGAACGCGGCGGCGATCGCGCCGAGGCCCATTGACGCAAGCAACAGCGTGTAGGCCCAAGCGCCGCCATCGGGCATGTTCCTCGCGACCAGCGGCAGCAGAGCCAAAAGCGCGGTCGACTGCAGGAAAAAGATCGCGATTCGCAGCAGCACCGCACGCATCAAGCGCGACTGCGAGACGTACTGAAACCCGACCCGCATCGCGCCGAAAAACCGCTCGCCGGGAAGCACGCTCGGCTTTGGCTCCAGCCGCCAGCGCATGATGGCGAAACCGGCCGCCAGCGAAAGCGCCGCGTTCAGCAGGAATACATAGCCGCTGCCCAAGCTCGCGATCAATGCACCGGCCACAATCGGTCCGATGACACGCGAAGTGTTCATCGCAATGGCGTTGAGCGCGATCGCGGTGGGGAGCTCGCTCCGCGGAACGAGCTCCGGCACGATCGCCGCATAGACGGGCCAGCGCATCGCCAATCCAATGCCGTTGCCGAAAGTCAACGCAAGCAGCAGCGGCGCCGTCATCCATCCGGCGGCAAGCACCAGGCAAAGGGCCAGTGCATTGGCTGCCACCCAGAACTGCGTGAACATGAACCAGCGACGCCGATTCAGAATATCGGCCAGCGCGCCGCTCGGCAGCCCGAGCAGCAGCACCGGCAGCGTCGCTGCCGATTGCACCAGCGCGACCATCACCGGCGACGTGGTCAACGTCGTCATCAGCCACGCCGCGGCGACGTCGTTCATCCACATGCCGATGTTCGCGGTCAGCCAGGTCACCCAAAGCAGCCGGAACACCGGCCGACGCAACGGAGCCCAGGCCGACAATTGCGCTTCGGTCGAAGCCGGTGGTGGTGCGGCGGGAGGCGTCATACGTGGCGATTGGATTGTATTGACGCGAACAGATGGCCGCGCAGCGTCCGCCGACGCCGCGCGGTAGCGACCACTTACGGCAAGCGGCGGCGCCTCGTCAGAAGGTCAGCACGACGGAGTCGGCTGATCTTTGCACTGGCCCGTGATAAACCGCTTCGATGTTATTGCCGTCGGGATCGATCACAAACGCGCCGTAATAATCAGCGTGGTACTCCTCGCGAATCCCGGGCTTGCCATGATCCTTGCCGCCCGCGGCCAGCGCGGCGGCGTGGAAGCGATCCACCATCGCACGATCGGCCGCCTGAAACGCCAGATGCGTGTGCGTTGCTCCGGTGGTCGCCATCGCATCGGTGCTGACGAACAACTCATCGGACCAGAAATAGCCGGCGCCCTCACCTTCGATCTTGCGGCCCAACGCGCCGAGCGCCGCTACGTAGAAACGTTTGGTCGCTTCAAGATCGCGCGCGATCAAATGCACGTGATCGATCAGCCGGCCACGATGCAGTTGCTGCGCTTCCATCGCTCGCTTTCGTTATCAAGCGGCCGATGGCTGGCTGAACTCGGCCTCCATCCGGCGCTGCGCTTCTTCCTGCGACACCTCTTCTATATGGGTCGACAGCGTCCACTGGTACCCGTACGGGTCTTTCAACATACCTGAGCGGTCGCCATAGAACTGATCTTCGACCGGCCGCACCTCGGTGGCTCCGGCGGCAATCGCTTTCTTGAACGCCGCATCGACATCGGGCACGTAGATCATCAAGAACATCGGTGACCCGCCCAGGGTTACCGGGCTCTTGTTGCCCCACTCTTCGTTCTCCTCGGACAACATCACGATCGAATCGCCGATGCGGACTTCGGCATGCGCGATCTTGCCGTCCGGCATGTCAAGCTGCAGCACCTTTTCGGCGCCGAAAGCGCGCCGGTAGAAATCGATTGCAGCGATGCAATCGCGCACCGTCATGTACGGCGTGACACTGTGATATCCCTGCGGCTGTGCTTGCACATTGGCTTTCATTGGCGCCTCCTTGAAAACGTTAAAGATTACGCGCGTGTCCTTTGGCATTGCAACCGCGCCTGCATGACACCGAAATCGGGGTCTGACCCCGATTCTTTAGTAGGTCATCGACGCGGCGTTAAGAATTCCCAGCGCCACCGCAACCGCACCGAGAAATATTCCGCTCGATACCTGGCCTTCGCGCACGTGTTGACTGATTGCGGGCACCATCAGTCGGACGGCTGCGAAAGCGAGCAGTTGCACCAGCAATGCCACCGCCGACCACAAAAGCATATCGAGCAGCGAGACGCTGTTGACCACGACGCTCGCCAGCGGCAGTGCGAAGCCGATCAATGCGCCGCCGAGACTCGCTGCTGCCGCTACGTTGCCTTCGCGGATCAGGCGTATCTCCGGATACGGCGTGATCAACACGTAGGCTGCGAGGCACAGCGTCAGCAGCACCAGCGAGACGCCGAAGTACGCGGCAAAGTACGGCAGGCCACCGAGCGATTCGAAGGCGGCAGTGCTCATCGTGTTCCCCTCATTCAAAGTAGTGCGGCACAAAGCGGCTCGTGTTGCGAGTGATGGGCGACGTGTCTTCTCGAATCCCGATGCCGGCCGGCTTGTCACCGACGATCCATGAGCCGATCAGCATGTAGTCATTTTCAAATCGCGGCAGCGGTGCAACCGCCTGATAGACGTAACCCTCTGCGCCGTAACCGCCGTCGGTTGTCTGCACCGTTGCTCCGTCGAGCATCGAAACGTTGGCACCTTCGCGTGCAAGCTTCGGCTTCTTTACATAGTTTGAGCCCAGTGACGCCGGCTCGTAATATGCGGGCAACAGGTTCGGATGGTCCGGATACAACTCAGTCAGCACCACCAGCATCGCCTTGTTCGACAGCAGCATCTTCCACGCGGGCTCGACCAGTTTCATTCCGCTGTCAAGCAATGACGGACCGAAGTCTTCGCGTACCAGCCACTCCCAAGGATAAAGTTTGAACAGCCGCTCGATCGGTACGTTAAATTCGTCGACGAAATTCGCACCGTTCCAGCCGATGCGCTCGACCGGCAGTCCGAACGTTTGCCATCCGGCCTGCATCGCGGTGTCGCGCAGATAGTCGATATTGCCCCAGTCTTCCTGACTGTCGGCCACCGCCGCAAAGTGCAGTCGCGTTTCGCCGGACGAGGTCCGCAGCGCCGTCCACGCCTCGATCAGCTTCTCGTGCAGCGAATTGAACTGGTCCGCCGCCGGCCGCACCGCTTGCAGCCACTCCCACTGCGCGACGCTCGCTTCCAGGCAAGCGGTTGGCGTATCCGCGTTGTACTCGAGCAGCTTCGGCGGCGATGCGCCGTCGTACGACAGATCCATGCGGCCGAACAGCGTGAACCCTTCGGAGCGCTCGCTACGATAAGCATTCCAACTGCGCTCGATCGCCGGCACCCATTCGCGCGGTATCGCAAATTCTTCGTACCGCTGGCTGCCGACGACGTGCTGTACGGCGTTCAACGCCATCTCGTGCAACTCGGCGGTCGCGCTTTCGAGTTGGTCGACTTCAGTTTCGGTAAACACGTAGCAGCGCGACTCGTCCCAGTAAGTGCCGTCGATCGTGTGGTAATGAAAACCGATCGCTTCCATTGCCTGCTGCCAGTCGGCGCGCGGCGCGAGCCGTTCGCGGCGCATCAGCCGCCCGCGGAGAACGAGCGCGACGATGCTCCGAAGCCACCGCGCGCAGTCGGTGCCATCGACGAGCCGATCGAGCGGCCCTGCCGTGCCGGATCGGCAAAGCTGGCGCTGCCCGACCGCCGCGCTTCGTTCAAGGCATTGCCGCGTGCACTGGCCGCATAAAGTGGCCCCCAAAACAGAAAGCCCGGATACCCGGAGCTCTGTACACGATCGCAACGCTCCGGCCGGCCCCAATCGGCGGCGCAATCTTCCAGCGACGTGTAGTGATCGCGCGCCATCGGCGTCGATTGCTGCGAGCAACCGACGAGCGCTGCAGTGCCGATCAGTACCAGAGTGATCCGCGCGGATGAACGCCGGCGATTCATCTCCGGATTACGTTTGGTAGGCGGTAAGTACGACATCGGCGCCGGCGTCTCGCAACTTGATCAACTGTTAGTAAGCGGCCGAATCATGCCAGCGAGTCAGCGCGGACAGGTCCTCGGCTTCAACCCGACAATCTGCTCCCCGTGTGCCGTGCCGTTCAACCCGGCGGCTTTGCCGCCTCGGACGGAGGTAAGGGAGTGCCGCATTTATTGCAGCGATTGTCGCTTTTCTGCGGCGACCGGCAATGCCCTGGCGCCTGGGGCCAAAGGCCCGCGGTTCGCATTACAATGCGCCACCTTGTAAGGAGTGCGCAGACGATCGAATCCACCATCACTGCCAAGGGCCAAACCACGGTGCCCATGCAAGTTCGCGAATCCGTTGGCGCAGTGCCGGGTACGCGGCTTGTGTGGCACGTATTGCCGGACGGCAGCATCATCGTGCGCGCCAAGACACGTTCGGTGCTCAAGCTGGCCGGCGTACTGAAAGCGCCCAAGAAGCGGCGAGTCACAGTCGAAGACATGAATGCCTGGCGCTGATGCGAAGCTGACGCTGCGAGCGGCGTGAGACGGACATCATGGCCGCGCTGGATACCAACGTGCTGGTCCGCTTTCTCGTCGAAGACGACCCGGCGCAACTCGCGGCCGCGCGGCGGTTGATCCGCCGTACCGTCGCAGCAGGCGAAACACTCTTCATTCCGGTGACGGTTGTGGTGGAACTCGAATGGGGGCTGCGCGCAAACTTCAGATTTGCGAAAGCCGACATTTTGCGCACGATGTCGCAGTTGCTGTCGTCGGTCGAGTTGACGTTCGAATCGGAGGGTGCAGTTGAAGCGGCTCTGGTGCAATATCAAGAGGGAGCGGCTGATTTTTCCGACTGCCTGCACGCTGGACTGGCTGCGGCGGCGGGCGAAAACCCCTTGTGGACTTTCGATCGAGCCGCGGCAAAGGTAGCCGGAGCGCGGCTACTGACCTCGTAACGCTGCAGCTTCCTTGCGGGAAAGGGAAACCGGGATACGTATCCCAGTTTCCCGCTCCGGCTTCGATCAGCCGGCACAGTTTCCCGCAACTACTGCACCCTCCCTGAAACAGCGATCGAGCGCGGATTGCCGCCCGCGGCGAACGGGCTGCCGGGTATTGCGACCAACGAACCATCCGCCGTGTTGATCGTGAAGGCGGAGATGTTATTGGAGGTAAAGTTTGCGACGTACACAAACTTGCCGCTGACATCGGTAGTCAGGCGCAAGCCCCCAGCGCCTCCGGTTGCGAAAGGAGTGCCGGCAAAGGCCGTGAGTTGGCCGGTCTGTCCGTTCACACTGTAGCCTCGAATGTTGTTGTCGATCGGGTCAAGCGCGTAAGCGAAGCGACCGGTGGCGTCGACGGCAAGGGAACTTGAGAACGAATTCAGCACAAACGGGGTGCCAGCGAAGAATTCGGGCGCGCCGGTGACGACGCGGACGATGAACGTGGCGGGATCGACGGTGAAGGTCGAGTCGATCTTGTAGATCAAATTCTGGAACAAACCTCCCAGCGCAACATAGGCAAATCTGCCGGCGGGATGTATCGAGATCGATGTCGGAACGCCCTCCTGTTGAGCCTCAAATGGACTGCCGGGCACCGGAGTCAACGCGCCGGTCGCTGGATTGATTTCCAAGGCCGCTATGTTGTCTGCATTGCTATCCGAGACGTAGACAATCTTGCCGCGCGGATCGACGGTGATCAATCCGTTCTGCGATGGACCGGCCTCCCCAGTATCCAGCTCCACTTCGTACGGACTACCAGCGACTTGCGTGAGTGCGCCCGTGGTCGCGTCGATGGCGTAGGCTGCGACGCCGTGGGTTCCGATGACGCAAACGCACCCACCTGTGACGTAGACGAACCGGCCGCTCGGATCGATCGCTATGGAATTTACGCCAAGGGCCGCCGCTGCAAACGGGCTGCCTGCGATCGGTGTCAAAGCGCCGGTTGCGCCTTCGATCGTGAAAGCGGAAATGTCGCCCGAGATGAAGTTGGCGGCGTAGACGTACCTGTTCAGCGGGTCGATCGCGACTGCGATCGGATTGGTGCCCGCAGCGAAAGGCGCGCCCGGGATAGTGGTCAGTGCCCCGGTGGCAGCGTCGATTGCGTACGCCGATAAATTGTTGCTCTGAAAATTGGCGGTGTATACAAACTGCGATTTGAACTCGACCGCGCTCGCGCCGGCTGCAATCGCAAGCGATCTTGGCCAGCCGCGCGCCGCTATGAACGGCGTGGCTGCCAACGGTGACAGTGCCCCGTTGGCCGGATCGATGCTGAAAGCGGCGATGTCATTGCTGTCGGTGCGACCGGTTGCGACATAGACGAAGCTGCCGCTCGGATCGACGATGACCGCCAGAGCGCCGCGTCCGGTCGCGTACGGGCTGCCCGCAACTTCGGTCAGCGCGCCGTTGCCGCCGATCGCGTAGGCGGACACATTGTTCGAGCCGCCATTGGCAACATACAGAAAGGTGCTGGCGGGATTGGTCGTGATTCCCTCGGGAAAGGAGCCGTTGGCGACGGCCGGCGAAGCAGTCAGCGTGAGCACCCCGCTCGCGGCATCGATGCTGAAGACGGAAATCGTGCCGGTGCCGATCATCGCACCGCGGTTTGTGACAAAGGCGAACGTGCCGCTCTTGTTGATCGTGATCGAACTGGGCTCGATGCCGCTGGCGAACGGCGAGCCTGCGATTGGTGCAAGAGCGCCGCTTGCCGAATCGATTCTGAAGGCGGAGATACTGTTGGAATCCTGGTTCGCGACATAGACGAACTTCCCGGAGGGGTCGACGCTGACCGATTCGGGTGCATCGCCGACCGGGAGCGCACCGCCGGCAACCGCCGCGAGCGAACCACTGGCGGGGTCGATCGAGTGCGCGGAAATCTCCGAGTCGTTATTGACGACATAGACATAGCGTCCGGTCGGATCGACCGCAAACGCCAACGGTGTCGTGTCGGTTGCATACGGGTTGCCGGCGAGCGGCGCCAGCGCCCCTGTTTCCGCATTGATGCGGGCCGCGAAAACCCCGGCCTGTACGAGCGCGTAAGCAAAGGCATTGGTCGGGTCAACCGCCACCGCGCGGACACCGAATCCCGCGTGCACGTAGCCGTTGGCTCGCAACTGGCCGCTTTGCGAATCCACCGCGTAGATCGAGATCGTGCCATCCTCCGCGTTGGCCGCATAGGCAAAGCGCGCCTTCGCAGATGCCGATGCAGGCGGCGGGGGCGGAGTAACAACCGGCGGCGCCGCCGGAGGTGGCGTTTGTATTGGTGGACTTACCGAATCGCTGCCGCCGCCGCAGCCGGCCAGAGCCAGGCACAGCATTGCCGCTGCGAAGCGAACGCAAAACGCGGGAATACGCACGGCTGATGACACCAATGATAAGAACGAGCTTGATCGCATGACGCACTCCCTTAACGGATCCCATGGGGGGTTTGACGGGGCCGATCAGACTCGCTTGCGCCAGGTACTGGACCAGCTCGGCCAGGGTGTCGAACTCGGCCACTTCGCCGCCGTCCGCGCACACCAACCGTGCCTGCCATCGCTGCCGCGGCGTCGCGGGACGCACGGACAGCGCATACACAAGTTCATCTTCGACCATGACCTTCACACCGGTTTACGGTGTTAGGAAGGTAGGTGGGAGGCGTTGAAAAAGCGTTGCAATAGCCAGCGGAGGCCGGCGCAACGGTGTTGAACGGCAGCGTCAGCCGATGATGCGGGAGCGTCGTGCGGGTTCTAGGTCGGTGTGCGCTGCCAGCTTTCAAACCGGCCCAGCAGCGCATTGCGCAACATCACCATCTGTGGTGCCGCGTCCGCTAGCGACGCGGCGAGCGCGCCGGCCACGCGCTGGCACGCCGACGCTGCATCTTGCGCCGCGCGCGCATCGCCGCGCTGCTTGTGCGCGGCCGACAACGCGTGCCATAGCCGCGCGGCTTCCAGCGGAGCGACTCCGCCCGCGGCCAGCAACGATATGGCCTCCGATATGGCCTCATCGACGGCGGCCTGGTCTGTGGTCTGCATCGCGACGCCAATATCTAGTGCAACCGCCGCCGCCATCGCCATCAGCCTTGGACTGAAACGCACGGCGGCCAGCGCCTGGCGCGCGGCCGCGGGGTCGCCGTCGTGCAAGCGCGCCGCGGCCAGCAGCACGCGTGCGAACTCGGCGTTCTCCTGCCAATCGGGATCGGCGCTGTGCGCTTGAACCCTCTGCGCTCCGCAC
>CAZKNV010000050.1:0-9307 GCA_964554145.1 uncultured Burkholderiaceae bacterium | reverse complement strand
GTGGATCAACGCCTCGCGAGGTGCGGCCGTGCGCCTGATCACCGTGGAGGAAATCGTGTATTTCAAGTCCGATCAGAAGTACACCTTGGTGGTCACGGCGGACACCGAAGCGCTGATCAAGAAGACGATCAAGAATCTCACCAACGAGCTCGATCCGACAATGTTCTGGCAGGTGCATCGCTCGACGGTCGTCAATGTTCACTCCATCGACAGCGTGATCCGCGACGATCGCGGCAACCTCATGTTGCGATTGAAGCAGCGGCAGGAAACACTGCCGGTCAGCGAGGCCTACCATCACCTGTTCCAGCAGATGTGATGCGGCTGCCCGCGCCAGGTGCTTTCATGACAACACTCGATAAAGGGGGCACCCATGAAATTTGAAAACCGCAAGACGCGCCGTCAAGTCCTGGCCATGCTCGCCGCCCTCGGCGTCACGCGCGACGCGCTCGCGCAGGATGCTGTGACGTCCGAGCCACGATCATTTCGGGTGGTGCTCGAGAACGAGAGCGTGCGTGTATTGGAGTACAGGAGCGGACCGGGGCTCGGCATATGCGGTCAGGGGATGCATTACCACCCTGACCGCGTTGCGGTCTCACTGACGGGCGCCAAGGCAAAGATTACGAATGCGGGAGGGAAGGCGGTCGTCCGTGAGCTGCCTCCGGGTCACGTGTTTTTTTCGCCGGCGGAAACGCACTCGACGGAAAACATCGGCGGCTCCGGCACCCGCACTTACATCATTGAGTTGAAAAGCAAGGACTGGACGCCGAGCACCGGCTGACAGCGGTGCAGCCCGCGCAGCACCGAAGCTGACCACTCATCGCGCGACCTTCGCGCGACGTCTCGCCTGTCCCCGATTTGACCGCGGCCATGCCGCGATCTCTCTCGTCCGTCGGTGGACTCCTCACCGAACCAACGCCTCGGCCTACCGTTCGCGCTCCGGTGCATATGCGATCGACTGCACCACTACAAAAAGGATCATGAAATGCACATTCAAAACGAAGCTCCGTTGTTTCATCGGTTCATTGCAGCAGCAGCCTTGTGCGCCCTCGCGAACGGAGCCGCACTGGCGGCACCGATGAAGATCGAGGCCGTCATCGCTCCGAAGACAGAATCCAAACTGGAGTTCGCTGATGGCAGCAAGCGGTACCTGCTTGCGACACAGCGTGAAGGTAAGACTGCCGGCAACGGACCACTCGCCGGTGCGACGATGCTGGAGTGGGGAGTACATGATGTCGACCCGAGTACCGGGGCGCACGCAAACGGCTATCTGGTCTTCACCACGGCCAATGGCGATATCGCTTACCTCAAATACCAGTTCCGCGCCGTTCCTGTACCTGGTCCGGACGGCAAGCCGCGCTTCCTAGCAAACGGCTTCTGGGAAACCGCGGGTGGAACAGGAAAACTCAAGGGTCTGCGTGGAGTCGGCACGGTGCACTTCAATCCGAGAGAGCGGCATTGGATGCTGGACGGCGACCTGGTGTTGACCGACTGAAGAACTTCGCGCATGAACTCGGCAAGGGGGACAAGATGAACTCATCGTCACCGATTTTGATCAGTCTTGCGACCATCGCATTGAGCGCCGGTCTGTTCGCACCGGCATCTACGCAGGCGCAAGTGTCCGGTAACGCACTGGATGGCGAATGCCGAGCCATGGTCACAATTCAGCAACTCTCCGAACCCGACCTAAAAGCTTTCTATGTGCATTGCGCGCGCGCGGCGATTCAGCAAGCGCTCAGCCGCACGGAAACCGCGCTTTGCTCGGTCGGATACGAGTTATTGCTGACTCGCAGCTTTGGAGGTGATTTCACCGCTTTCCTTGCCTGGTCAAGGGGTCACACAGAGGAAGTCAGCGAGATCGCGTCCAACAAGCCGATCGAACGAAAGTAGCCAGGGAACGCCGTCATCGGATGTGTGATGTCGGCGCGGACGGCGGCGTTGAAGCGTCCGTTTCTAAAGAAAATCCGGACGGCCGCTTAGGCTCCTCCGACCTCTGCTCGGGGTCGATACGGGACCTTCGGCAGCTTCGCTCAATCCAGCGACTAATCCAGAAACATTTGCTTGTCTACCGCCGCCCACTGTTAGGCGGCTGCGAGCAGTAAAACTGCTGCGAGTTCACCGCTATCAAGCAGCTTTCGGCGAAATGTTAATCACCTGCGCCTTCACTTGCCCGCGCAAGCGAGCGAGCGACTCGTCCCACTTGATGCGCGCGACTTTCAGGTTGCCTTCCTTGATGTGGCCGTAGCCGCGAATGTCGTCCGGGATACTGGCTAACTGCATCGCGAGCTCATGATTGTCCGTTGAAAGCCGCGCCAGAATCTCTTCGATCGTCGCTTCGTACTCGCCGATCAATGCGCGCTCGGTGCGACGCTCTGCCGTGTAGCCGAACACATCGAACGCGGAGCCGCGCACAAACTTCAGGCGCGCCAGCAGCGAGAACGCCGGCATCATCCATGGGCCGAAGCGCTTCTTGGCGACTTTGCCGGTGACCGGATCGGGCTTCGAAATGATCGGCGGCGCCATGTAGAAGTTCAGCTTGTAGGGTTTGCCACTGAGGCCGTCGAACTGCGCTGCGACCTTCGCGCGGAACGCCGGATCGGAGTGCAGCCGCGCGACTTCATACTCATCCTTGTAGGCGAGCAGCTTGAAGTAGTAGCGCGCCACCGCTTCGCTCACACGTGTCGATTGCAGCCGGTCGGACTCGACCTTGCGTACGCGCTCGACCAGATCGGCGTAGCGCTTTGCATACGCTCCGTTCTGATAGCCGGTCAGAAATTCGACGCGCTTGGCAACGATTTCATCGAGCGTGCTGGCGACGCGCTTCAGCTCGACCACGTTGTCGGGGAATGCAATGCGCTTGACCATTTCGACGTCGTGCGCAGCGGCGCGGCCCCACTCGAATGCTTTCTTGTTGGCGTCGACCGCGATGGCGTTGATCTCGATCGCGCGTTGCAATGTTTCGTAGGCCAGCGGAATCCAGCCCTTTTGCCATGCGTAGCCCAGCATCAGCGGATTGGTGTAAATCGCGTCGCCCATCAGCGCAGTTGCCAGCGCATTGGCGTCGATGAAAGCGCACTCGCCATCACCGACAGCCTCGCGTACTTGCGTCGCCAGATTCGGAGTGCCGAACTGCCAGTTCGGATTGCGCACGAAGTCCGCCGTCGGCGATTCGGTCGTGTTGACCACCGCCTTGGTGACACCCGCCCTGATCTTCGACAACGCCTCGTTGCTGGTCGTGACGATCAGATCGCAGCCGAGCACGACATCGGCGTCGCCCATTGCAATACGGGTCGCATACAGGTCTTCCGGCGTCGGCGCGATCTGCACGTGCGAAAACACTGCGCCGCCCTTTTGGGCCAGGCCCGCCATGTCGAGCACCGACAGTCCCTTGCCCTCGAGATGCGCGGCCATGCCAAGAAGTTGCCCAATCGTCACGACGCCGGTCCCACCAACGCCGGTAATGACGATTCCGTACGCACCCTGCGCTCGCAACGATGGCAGCGCAGGTTGCGGCAAGCTCGGAATGTTGACGCCGACGGTCGATTTGCCCTTCTTCAACTGTCCGCCTTCCACCGTAACGAAGCTCGGGCAAAAGCCATTCAGGCACGAGTAATCCTTGTTGCAGCTCGACTGATTGATCTTGCGCTTGCGTCCGAATTCGGTTTCAAGCGGCTCGACCGACAGGCAGTTCGACTTCAAATTGCAATCGCCGCAGCCCTCGCAGACCAGCTCGTTGATGACGACGCGCCGCGCGGGATCGGGAAAATGCGTTTTCTCTGCGGTGTTCTTCTTGCGCCGGCGCCGCTTCTCGGACGCGCACGTCTGGTCGTAGACCATCACCGACACGCCTTCGTGCTCGCGCAGTTCGAGTTGAATGCGATCGAGCTCGTCGCGGTGATGCACAGTGACGCCTGCTGCAAAACCCGCATCCTTCGGATACTTGTGCGGCTCGTCGGTGACGACCACGATCTTGCGCACGCCTTCGGCGGCCATCTGCTGGGTGATCGCCGGCACCGTCAGTGGCCCGTCGTGCGGCTGGCCGCCGGTCATCGCGACCGCATCGTTGAACAGAATCTTGTACGTGATCGAAACATCGGCCGCGACCGCGGCGCGCACCGCGAGCGAGCCCGAGTGGTAGTAGGTGCCATCGCCCAGGTTCGCAAAGATGTGCTTCTCGTGGGTGAACGGCGCCTGCCCGATCCAGGGCACGCCTTCGCCGCCCATTTGCGTGTAGGTGCTGGTGTTGCGATCCATCCAGATCGCCATGTAGTGGCAGCCGATGCCGGCCATTGCGCGCGAGCCTTCCGGCACCACGGTCGAGGTGCTGTGCGGGCAGCCCGAGCAGTAATACGGCGTGCGTTGGGTCACGACTCTCGGCACTGCGAGCGCTTTTTCTTTGGCATCGATCACTGCGAGGCGCATCAGCATGCGTGCCCGAATCTCGGCCGGCAGCTCGAGCTTCCCGATCCGCTGCGCAATCGCTTTGGCGACGATCGCCGGTGAAAATTCATAGTGCGCCGGCAAGATCCAGTTGCCCTGCGGCACGGCCCATTCGCCGCCGTCCTTTTCGTCGAACTTGCCGATCACTCGCGGCACGCGTTTGCCGGTGCCGATCCACGAGAACAGTTCTTCCTTCAGCGCGTATTCGAGCAGTTGGCGCTTTTCCTCGACGACCAGGATCTCTTCCAGCCCTTCGGCAAACGAGCGCACTGCGGTCGCTTCGAGCGGCCACACCATGCCGCACTTGAACAACCGGATGCCGATGTCCTGGCACGTCTGCTCGTCGAGGCCGAGATCCGACAGTGCCTGCCGCGTATCCAGATACGCCTTGCCGCTGGCAACGATGCCGAACCTTGCATGCGGCGAATCGATCACCGTGTGGTTCAGCTTGTTGGCGCGGCAGTACGCCAGCGCGGCGTACAGCTTGTAGTCGAGCAGCCGCGCTTCCAGTTCGAGCGCGCCATCGGGCCAGCGGATATTCAGTCCATCGGGCGGCATCACGAAATCGCCCGGAATCACGATGTCGAGCCGCTCCGGATCGACAATCACCGAGGCTGAAGCTTCGACCACTTCGGTCACCGTCTTCATGCCGACCCATACGCCGGCATAGCGGCTCATCGCAAAGCCGTGCAGGCCCAGGTCCAGGTATTCCTGCACCGAAGCGGGGAACAACACCGGAATCATGCAGGCTTTGAAAATGTGATCGGATTGATGCGGCAGCGTCGAAGACTTCGCGCCATGATCGTCGCCGGCAACAGCCAGAACACCGCCGTGCTTGCTGGTACCCGCGGCATTCGCATGCTTGAACACGTCGCCGCAGCGATCGACACCGGGGCCCTTGCCGTACCACATCGAAAAGACGCCGTCGTACTTCGCGCCTTCGTACATGTTTACCTGCTGCGTGCCCCAGACAGTCGTGGCGGCCAGGTCTTCGTTTATTCCGGGCTGGAAGCGAACGTTGTGCCGTTCGAGATGCTTTTTCGCGCGCACCGCGGTTTGATCGACACCGCCCAACGGCGAACCGCGGTAACCGGTGATGAAGCCCGCGGTGTTAAGCCCCGCAAGCTGGTCGCGCTGATGCTGCAGCATCGCCAGGCGAATCAACGCCTGCGTGCCGCTCATGTACACGCGGCCGCGGTCGAGTGTCCACTTGTCGTCGAGCGTGATTTCCGTCAGCGCACGGCGGACGGCTTCAGGTAAGGGGGCGTTCATTCAAACTCCTGCCAAAAATCGTGTTCTTGGGAGTCGGCCGCTGGACGTCGGGTCGTTTGGCCGGCAGCGGCATTTGCAAACTCGGCGCCTTGTGAGCGCGGTCGGCGGGGTGGCTCTGCACGAGCGGCGCGAGGGTAACACTGTGAGTCGATCGTCTCAATCTGCACTGCGGCGTGGCATCGGGCGTTCCCGGTCCGGCGTCCGGGTTATGCAGTGCCGCATCGCGTATCCTCACGCGCCTCGTTGTAAAGGGCTGCAACATGTCGAGACTTGCCGTTGCGTGGTTGCTGATGTCGCTTTCGGGCGTGTCAGGCGCGGCGCCGGCGCTCGATCTCGCCGGTTTGTCGAGCGATATCGCTGCCTGTACCGACTTCGACCGCCATGTCAACGAAAAGTGGCAGGCGACCACCACGATGCTGGCCCACCGGGCGCGCATCGGCAGCTTTGACGATCTGCGAGATGAAAGTCGGCGCGTGGTCGAACAAGCGCTCAACAGTGCGACCAAGGCGCCCGAGCAGCTCGACACACCAGGCAAGCGACTGGCCGCGGATTACTACGCCAGCGGCATGGATCTGCAAGCGATCGGGAAGCGCGGACTTGCGCCGCTGGCGCCGTTGCTGTCGCAGATTGATGCACTGAACGATCGGGCGCAGTTGCCGGCGCTTCTGGCGCAGGTTGCACGCCATCGAATCGCGGCGCCATTCGCGGTGTCGGTGCAGCCTGATGCGAAGGACAAGCGCCGCTACCTCCTCGTGCTCGATCAATCCGGGCTCGGCTTGCCGGACCGTGACGATTACTTTCGCGACGATGCGCGCACGCTCGAACTGCGCAAGGCGTACGACGCGTATCGATTGCAGCTGGCACAACTTGCGGGCGGCGATTCAACGGCGTCCAGTGCGCCGGTGGTTGCATTCGAAACAGAGCTGGCGCGCGCGTCGATGACCCGGGTCGCGCGGCGCAACCCGAATGCGGTTTATCACTTGCACACGGCCGGATCGTTGTCGAAGCTTGCGCCGGGTTTCGACTGGGCGGCGTACTTTGCTGCGCTTGGAGTTGCGCCGTCCGCAGACTTCAACGTGGCATCGCCGAAATTTGCGCAGCAAGTTGCGCGCGCGGTCGCCGATACGCCGCTGCCGGTGTGGCGGGCCTATCTGCGGCAGCAGGTGCTCGAGGCCGCCGCGCCGGCGATGCCTGCTGCGTATGTCAACGCTCATTTCGACTATCGCAGCCGTGCCATTCGCGGGCTGCAGGCGCTGCCGCCGCGAGCCGAACAGGTCATCGTCCGCATTACCGGCAATTTCGGCAGCGAGCCGTTGTCCGAAGGGCTCGGCCAGCTTTACGTCGCGCGTGCGTTCTCGCCGGGAGCGAAGGAGCGCGCAGTGGCGATGGTCAAAGACATCAAGGCTGCGATGCGTGCGCGGATCGAGAAGCTCGACTGGATGAGCGCACCGACCAAGACACGTGCAATCGGCAAGCTCGATGCGATGGCACTCAAAATCGGTTATCCCGATCGCTGGAAAACCTACGACGGCCTTGTGATTGCGCGCGATGATTACGCTGGCAACTGGTTGCGCGCGAATGCGTGGGAGTTCGAGCAGCGCCTTGCCGATCTTGGCAAACCGGTCGATCGCACCCGCTGGTTCACTTCCGCGCAACTGGTCAACGCATTTGCCGGCAGCTTGAACGAGATCGTGTTCCCGGCGGCGATCCTGCAGCCGCCGTTTTTCAACGCCGGCGCTGATGATGCGGTCAACTTCGGCGGCATCGGCGCCGTCATCGGCCACGAGATTACGCATCACTTCGACGATCGCGGCCGCCAATTCAATGAAGTCGGCAATCTGGCCGAATGGTGGAGCGCCGAAGACGCAGCGCGCTACAAGGAGCGCGCCGCAAGAGTCGCCAAGCAGTATTCGGATTATTCGCCGCTGCCTGGGCAGGCGATCAACGGCGAACAGACGCTGGGCGAAAACATTTCGGATCTCGGCGGAGTCAACATCGCGTACGACGGATTGCAGCGCGCGCTGGCGCGCAAATCCGCGCCGGAAACGGACGGCTACACACCCGATCAGCGGTTCTTCTTGTCATACGCAACGATCTGGCGTACCAAGATGAGAAACGAAGCCCTGATCGACCAACTGCGTACCGGCAATCATTCGCCTGGCCGCTATCGCGTGCTCGGACCTCTTGCCAATGTTCCGGCGTTTGCGAAGGCGTTCAATTGCGCGGTCGATGCGCCGATGATGCGCGCCAACCGAGCAGATTTCAATTTGGTAGCGGCATCGGCCTGCGATCCATCAGCGCCATCCATCCGCGCGCGATGCGGTAAATCGCCCAGATGCCGAGCGCGAAGAAACCGATGATCCAGATGGCGAAGCCGACGATTACAACGGTCAGCACCAAGCCGACCACACCGATGATCACCGCCCACAGCAGCGCCCACCAGAATGTCCGAATCTGCCATGAGAAATGCGAATCCAGGTACGTACCGCGCACGTCGCCGCGCTTAACGTAATTGATGATCACGGCGATGATCGAAGGCCAGCCGAACAGAAACATGCCGATGATCGACGCCGCGCTGAAAGCGCCGACCACCAACCCCAGTGTGTGCAACGCATAGACCACGTGCGTGATTGTGACCAGCGAGTCGGTTGCTGCGGGAGTGACGGCAGGCGGTGGAAGAGGCGTACTCATCGGCGAACTCCGGCAAAGCGTTGGACGGAGAACCGAGCATACCTGCGCAAAGAATCGGGGTCTGACCCCGATTCTTTTGTCTAAGTCATGAACCCGAGATCGTGCTGAGTGAAGTTCATCAGGTTCGGCAGGATCATCTTCTGGTCACTGTCGCTCACACCCATCCATTTCGCCATCGTCGCTGCGTATTGCTCGACAGATGTGGTTGGGATCAACCGGCCGTTGCCGGCGTCGGTCGTCGAAACGTTCGGGTCTAAATCAGGAAACGTCCCGTAAACATTTCCACCGTTCACCGCACCGCCGACAACGAAATGGTGCGAACCCCAGCCATGATCGCTGCCGTCGCCGTTTTGGGTCAATGCGCGGCCGAAGTCCGAAGCGGTGAACAGGGTAACGCTGTCGGCTATGGTCATGGAGTTCATCGTGTTCTGGAACAGGGATATCGCTTCTGCAACTTGTGCGAGCAAGCCGGGATGACTGCCATTCTGGTTGGCATGCGTGTCAAAACCGCCAAGAGAGACCAGGAACACCTGCCGCTTGGCGCCGAGCGCGTTTCGAACGCTGATCACTTTGGCGACCATCGACAACTGCGCCGCCAGCGAATTACCCATCGGTGGCGCAAACGTCTGGCCGCCCTGCAGAGCGGCCGACAGCGTCGCGTTGGCGTCGATCGAGCGCGTATTGATCTTGACCGTTTCGCTCTCGAACAAATGCGTGCGGTTGCGCGTCAATATATTTCGTAGCGCGGTAGATCCAGCGGCCGATCCGTATACATTGGGTGTGCCGCCCGTCAACCCGCCGAACCCTACCGCTCCCTGACTGGCGTCGAGCTGAAACGGCTGCACCTGCTGGCCGCTTAAAAACACGGCGTTGCCGCTTACGTTAAGGCAAGTGAAAATACTGTTGC
>CAZKNV010000049.1:0-9393 GCA_964554145.1 uncultured Burkholderiaceae bacterium | reverse complement strand
TCACCATCGGCGACCATGTCGTGCTCGTGTTCGTGCCGAGCTGCGGCCACTGTCAGCTCTGCGCCGAAGGCCGGCCCGCCCTGTGCGAGCCGGGTGCCGCTGCCAATGGCGCCGGTACCTTGCTCAACGGCGCACGTCGGCTGACGCGCGACGGCCAGACGATCCATCATCATCTGGGCTGCTCTGCATTCGCCACGCATGCGACCGTTTCGCGGCGCTCGGCGATAAAAATCGATCGCGAACTGCCGCTGGAGCAGGCAGCGTTGTTCGGATGCGCCGTGCTGACGGGAGTCGGTGCGGTGGTGAACACCGCACAAGTGCGCGCGGGCTCGTCGGTGGCAGTGGTCGGCCTCGGTGGTGTCGGGCTGGCATCGGTGCTCGGCGCCGCAGCGGCCGGTGCGCGACAAGTCATCGCAGTTGACCTCGCCGACGACAAGCTGACGTTGGCGCAAATGCTTGGCGCGACGCATACATTCAACGCCGGCATGACTGACGTTATCGAAGCAATTCGCAATGCAACCAAAGGCGGTGTCGACACTGCGATCGAAATGGCCGGCTCGACACGCGCGTTCGATCTCGCGTATCGAATCACGCGGCGTGGCGGCACGACGGTCACTGCGGGCCTGCCGCCGCCCAATGCCACATGGTCCATGCCGGCCGTCAATCTGGTCGCCGAAGAGCGCACGATCAAGGGCAGCTACGTCGGCACGTGCGTTCCACTACGCGATATCCCGCGCTACATCGATTTGTTTCGCGGGGGGCGTCTGCCGGTCGATCGGTTGCTGAGTGGAACTCTTGCACTCGACGACATCAATCGCGGTTTCGATCTGCTGCATCAAGGCAAGGCAGTCCGACAGGTGGTTACCTTGTAGCGGCTGCTGCATGGCAACAAGCACAACGGCGCAACAATTTGTCGGACAACAACGATGTTGTAGCTAGAATCGCCCGGCGCAAAGTGCTCGCCCGGGAGATGCCGTTGAGAGTCCGCAATCAAAAAAGCTTCTGGTCGGGGCTGATGTTCATCGCGTTCGGCCTGTTCTTCGTCGGCTTCGCGCAGGAATACGACATGGGCAACGCCGCTCGCATGGGACCGGCGTTTTTCCCGACCATGCTGGGCGGCCTGTTGTTACTGCTCGGCGTGATCATCGGTATTCAAGGTCTCGCAGTAGAAGAAGCCGACAGCAAGATCGACCCGTTCTACTTCAAGCCGCTGTTACTGGTGCTCGGCTCCGTAGTCGCCTTCGGACTGCTGCTGCGCCCCGCCGGCCTGATCGTTTCACTGATCGTCCTTGTGATCGTTTCCAGTCTGGGCGGCCATGAGTTCAGGCTGCGCGGCGTGTTGCTGCTGTCGCTGGGACTCGTGCTGCTGATGCTGGCGGTTTTTATATACGGGCTGGGCATGACGATTCCGGTGCTGCCGGAATTCATGCGCGACTAAGGGACTAAGGGAAACGACGTGGAGCTCATCGACAATCTCGCGCTCGGCTTCGCCACCGCGCTGACCCTGCAGAACCTTTTCTATTGTTTTATCGGCGTAGTGATCGGCACATTGATCGGCGTGCTGCCGGGTATCGGTCCGGTCGCGACGCTGGCGATGCTGCTTCCGCTGACATATGCGCTGCCGCCCACATCGGCGTTGATCATGCTGGCGGGAATTTATTACGGTGCGCAATACGGCGGCTCCACCACGGCCATCCTGGTGAACTTGCCGGGCGAAGCGTCGTCGGTGGTCACTTGCATCGACGGCTATCAAATGGCGCGTCGGGGGCGCGCAGGCGCGGCGCTCGCCTGCGCTGCCGTCGCATCGTTCTTTGCCGGCACCGTCGCGACCCTGATGGTCGCTGCGATCGCCGGCCCGATGGTCGAACTGGCGTTCAAGTTCGGGCCGGCCGAGTATTTCTCGCTGATGGTGCTTGGGCTGATCGGCGCCGTCGTGCTGGCCTCGGGCTCGCTGACCAAGGCGATCGCGATGATCGTGCTCGGTCTGCTGCTCGGATTGATCGGCACCGATGTCAACTCGGGCGTCGCGCGCTTTAACTTCGACATCCCGGAGCTCGCTGACGGCATCAATTTCGCCGCCGTGGCGATGGGCGTGTTCGGCTTTGCCGAGATTATTGCCAACCTTGAGCAGAGAGAGAAGCGTCAGGTATTCACCAGCAAGGTCGGACGGCTGATGATGAGCAGGGATGAGTTCAAGCAGGCGGCGCCCGCGATATTGCGCGGTACGGCGCTCGGCTCGGTGCTCGGCGTGCTGCCCGGCGGTGGCGCGCTGTTATCCGCGTTCGCCGCCTACACGCTCGAGAAGAAAGTCACTCGCAATCCAAATCCGCCGTTCGGGCAGGGCAATATTCGAGGCGTTGCGGCGCCGGAATCGGCCAATAACTCGGGCGCCCAAGCGTCGTTCATTCCGATGCTGACCCTGGGTATTCCGCCGAATGCGGTGATGGCGTTAATGGTCGGCGCGATGACGATTCACAACATCCAGCCCGGCCCGCAGGTGATGACCAGCAATCCATCGCTCTTCTGGGGACTGATCGCATCGATGTGGATCGGCAACCTGATGCTGGTGATTCTGAATCTGCCGATGATCGGCATCTGGGTCCAGTTGCTGAAAGTGCCTTACCGGTTCCTGTTCCCGGCCATCCTGTCGTTCTGCGCGATCGGCATTTATTCGATCAACAACAACGTATTCGACGTGCAGGTCACCGCCATATTCGGCCTGATCGGCTATGTGTTCTACAAGCTGCGCTGCGAGCCGGCACCATTGATTCTGGGATTTATTCTCGGGCCGATGATGGAAGAAAACCTGCGGCGAGCAATGCTGCTGTCACGCGGCGACGCGACGGTGTTCTTCACGCGACCGCTATCGCTCGGCCTGCTACTGGTTGCAATGGCGCTGATCGTGATCGTCGCGCTGCCGAATATCAAGCGGAAGCGCGAAGAAGCGTTCCACGAAGTGGACTAACTGTCAGGACGCCAGAGCGCCGCTTAAAGCTTGCGCAAATACGATCTGGTTGCACGCTCCTCTCGATCATGGCTGCTGTCTTCGAGTAATCGAATCGGCCGGCGACACAAACGTTGTGCGGGTTCGCTTGTCGAAGAGGCACAGAACGCGCCCACGCTTATTCTTCATGTGCGACTGTGAGTATCGGCCATCAACGATGAGTGCCGAGTATCCGACTCGGTCGCCGGATTCCACGACACTTCCAGCCGGCTGAGGATCGCGCAAGTTGCTTGCCGCAGCGCAGGCCGCTACCACCTCTTTCTGATGATTGCTCCATGCATCGGGCGTAGCTGAATAAGCCGAAGCGGCAGCAAGCATGCCGCCCGATGCGATTGCGAAGGCTAGTGGTGGACGGCGCAAGTCAGAGTGCACGTTCAAACTGATGGGCATATGCGGCTCCGTTGGTATGTCGACAGAGCTTACCGATGAGGCCACGCGAGCGCCCTAGTACGATTCGGCCAAGCAGTGCATCAGCCCGAATGCCAACGACCCGCTTCGCCCGACTATGGATCAAGGAACGCAGGATCACCGTGGAGTGAACGTGCATTTCGACTGGGCCAACCCCTACCCGACGATTCGCACGCCGGTTTTCGCGCGCAACGTCGTCGCGACATCGCAGCCGCTGGCTGCGCAGGCAGGGCTGCGCGTTCTGCAAGGTGGCGGCAATGCAGTCGACGCGGCGATAGCGGCGGCCGCCGTCATAACGATGACTGAACCATGCAGCAATGGCCTGGGCGCTGACAACTTTGCGATCGTTTGGGACCCGGAGAGTCGGCGGTTGCACGCGCTTAACTCGAGCGGCACCGCGCCCGCCGCATGGACGCTCGACTACTTCGAGCGCAAATACGGAAAACATCAGACCGTTCCGCTGCGTGGCTGGGATGCGGTAACGGTCCCCGGTGCGGTTGCTGGATGGTCGCTGCTGCACGGCAGATTCGGCAAGCGCACGTTCGCCGATGTGCTGGCGCCGGCCATTGAATACGCGGAGCGCGGCTTCGCAGTGAGCGCGACCGTGCGCGACAAATGGGTAAGAGCCACGCCGCTGTTGCGCAACCTGCCCGGCTTTGCCGAACACTTTCTGCCGAAGAGTCGTGCGCCCGAAGTTGGTGAACATTTCGTGCTGCCGGGCGCAGCCCGAACATTGAAACTGATTGCCGATTCTCGCGGCGAGGCGTTCTATCGCGGCGAGATCGCTGATGCGATCGCACGCTTTGCACAGACTACCGGCGGCGCGATGACGGCGGCAGACCTCTCAGGCTACTGGGATTTCGTGCAGTCGCATGCCTGGGTCGGCACGGTCAGCACTGCATTTCACGGTCATGACGTGCACGAGATTCCGCCCAATGGTCAGGGCATCGCTGCGCTCAGTTGTTTAGGCCTATTGCGTCACACCGCGGTGGCAGACTACGCCGTCGATTCCGTCGACTGGCACCATGTGATGATCGAAGCGATGAAGGTCGCGTTCGCCGACACGTATGCCTATGTGGCAGACCCTCGCAGCATGACCGTGACGCCTGACGAGATGCTGAATGACGGCTATCTGAAGCAGCGGGCGCGGCTGATCGATATGCAACGCGCGCGAGCACCCACCGCCGGCAAACCGCCGCTCGGCGGAACGATCTACTTGAGCGCGGCCGACGCCAGCGGCATGATGGTGTCGTTTATCCAATCGAACTACATGGGTTTCGGCTCGGGTGTCGTCGTGCCCGGCTACGGCATCTCGCTGCAAAACCGCGGCGCGGGGTTTTCGCTGGACCCCGCCAGCCCGAACTGCGTCGCGCCCGGCAAGCGGCCTTTTCATACGATCATCCCCGCGTTCCTGATGAAGAACGGCGAGCCGCAGATGAGCTTCGGCCTGATGGGTGGCAATATCCAGCCGCAGGGCCACGTGCAGACCTTGGCGCGCATGTTGATCGCAGGGCAGCAACCACAAGCCGCGTGCGATGCACCGCGCTGGAAGGTGATGAGCGGACTCGATATCGAAATTGAAAGCGCCGTACCAACGAGCGTTGCGGACGAATTGAGTGCGCGCGGTCATCGGATCACACGCGCCGACGATACCTACATGGACTTCGGCTCAGGTCAATTTATCTGGCGGCTGGGCGACCCTGCCGTCGATGGGTACGTGGCAGCCAGCGATTCACGGCGAGACGGGCTGGCGGCTGGCTTCTAACCGGGCAAATGCACACTTAGAATCAACCGATGACAAATAAAACCTACGAATCAGTCACGCCGCACGATGTCGCCTTCCTTGGGCTTGGCGTAATGGGCTATCCGATGGCGGGGCACCTGGCACGCGCGGGACATCGAGTCACCGTCTACAACCGCACGGAGACAAAAGCTCAACAGTGGACGCAGGAGTACGGCGGCAAAAAGGCGAAGACACCGCGCGAAGCGGCAGCCGGCTCGCAAATCGTTTTCTCATGCGTTGGCAATGACGATGACTTGCGCAGCGTGATGCTGGGAGATTCCGGCGCGTTAGCCGGCATGGCGAAGGACGCGATCGCGTTCGACAACACCACGGCATCGGCCAGGATCGCGCGCGAATTGTCCGCGCACGCGCACGAGCGCGGCCTGCACTTTATCGATGCGCCGGTTTCGGGTGGACAGGCCGGCGCAGTCAACGGCCAATTGACGGTGATGTGCGGCGGCAATCAGGCGGCATTCGATCGCGCGCAGCCGGTGGCGATCGCGTTTGCAAAGGCCGTCACGCTGATCGGCGGATCCGGCGCGGGCCAGCTTGCCAAGATGGTCAATCAACTGTGCATTGCCGGAATGGTGCAGGGCTTGTCCGAAGGCATCTCGTTCGGCCAGGCGGCCGGGCTCGATATGAAGCTCGTGCTGCAGGTGATCGGCAAGGGCGCAGCGCAAAGCTGGCAGATGGACAATCGCGGCGGCACGATGGTCGACGGCAAATTCGATTTCGGCTTTGCGGTGGACTGGATGCGCAAGGATCTCGGCCTGTGTCTTGACGAAGCGCGCAGCAATCGCGCTCCGCTGCCGGTAGCTGCGCTGGTCGATCAGTTCTATGCCGAAGTGCAGGCGATGGGCGGCAGCCGCTGGGATACATCGTCGCTGATCCGCCGTTTGCGAAAGGAAAAATAATCGTTGGGTGCCGCGACGCTCGAGAGTTCGCTCGCTGCGCTGCGGCCAACGCTGTTGGCGATCGCTCGCATGCAGCTGCGCAACGACGCCTGGGCAGAAGACGTAGTGTCGGAAACCTTCGTTGCCGCACTGGAAGGCTCACAAAAGTTTGCCGGCGCCTCGCAGATCAAGACGTGGGTCGTCGGCATCCTGAAGCACAAGATCATCGATCAGTTCCGGCGAACCAAGCGCGAGGTATCGGCTGACGCGCAACTGGAAGCGGCGCAGGTCGAAACCTTCGACGAGCTGTTCGCCCCCGACGGCCACCGGGTGGTCGCTCCGCTCGATTGGGGCGATCCTGAGGAAACCATGAACCGCACTCAGTTTTTCGACGTCTTGCAGATGTGCGTCGACAAGCTGCCGGCCGGCCTGGCGCGCATTTTCATGATGCGGGAATGGCTCGAATACGAGACCGCGGAGATCTGTAAGGAACTGGGCATCACATCGACCAATTGTTTCGTCATGCTTTTTCGTGCGCGCATGCGGTTGCGGGAGTGTCTGGAAATGAACTGGTTTGCCGGTGAGGCGAAGCGGTGAGAGCGAAGCTGTGATACTGGGCTGGATTCGAATTCCGTGCAGCCGCGCGCACCGGCTGCTATCGGAACGCATGGACAGTTCGATTCAAGCCGGTGACCGCTGGCGCCTGCGGCTGCACCTGCTGGTGTGCGACATGTGTTCGCGCTTCGAGCGACAGATCGAATTGATGCGCGTTGCAATACGCAAATTCGGAGAGTGACTGGAAATGCATGCGACGCTGCCGTTGCTGAGAGTGACCGACTTTCCGCCGATCCGCCGGCGCGCGATCGATTCGCTGCAAGTGAATCTCGGCTATACGTGCAACCAGACGTGCGTGCACTGCCATGTGAATGCCGGGCCGAACCGTACCGAGCAGATGGATCGCCCGATCATCGACCTCGTGCTCGAAGTGATGCGCGCCCGCTCGATCCGCAGCCTCGATCTGACCGGCGGTGCGCCCGAGCTCAACGTCCACTTCAGATCGCTGGTCAGCGCTGCGCGTGTGATGGACTCAGAGGTGATCGACCGCTGCAATCTGACGATTCTCGAAGAGCCGGGGCAGGAAACGCTGGCCGAATTTCTGGCGGCTGAGAGGGTGCACGTGGTGGCGTCGCTGCCGTGCTACTCGCAGGACAACGTCGACAAGCAGCGCGGCGCCGGGGTATTCGACAAGAGCATTCGCGGATTGCGGAAGCTGAACGCGCTGGGTTACGGCGGTGCTGAATCGCAACTGACACTCGATCTCGTCTACAACCCGCAGGGCCCAGCGCTGCCGCCACCGCAAGTCAAGCTCGAAGCCGATTACAAGCGGCTGCTGGGTGAAAACTTCGGCATTCGCTTCAATCGGCTGTTTACGATCACCAACCAGCCGATCTCGCGCTTCGGCAGCACGCTGATCAGCAAGGGCCAGTTTCGCGACTACATGGCACTGCTGCGCAGCGCGCACCGCGATGACAATCTCGATGGCGTGATGTGCCGCAATCTGGTGTCGGTCGATTACCAGGGGTATTTGTACGACTGCGACTTCAATCAGATGCTGGCCATGCCGTTGCGTGAAAAAGGCCGCCGCGCGAATCGCGTGCACCTGGCCGATCTACTGGTGACCGACCTTGCCGACAACCCGATCGCGATTGCAGATCATTGCTATGCATGCACCGCGGGGCAAGGCTCGTCCTGCGGCGGCGCGCTCGAGGGATGAGTCCGATGGGCGCCACCGCCGGTCGAATCTGCCCGGCGTCCTACAGCTATTCACCGTCGTCGTTCGCTCGCCCGCCCGAATTGCGGGCCGATGTGCTGTATGTCGTCGGCGGGCTCTACGGCAATCGCTTCGCGCTGGCCGAGATCGAACGCATGGCCGAGCTCGAAGAAACGCGACCGGAGCTTGTTTTCAACGGGGACTACCACTGGTTCGACGCCGACCCGGACGCCTTCGCGCGTATCGATCACGACGTTGCGCGGCACACAGCGCTGCGCGGCAATGTCGAAACCGAGCTTGCCGGCGATGATGACGTCAACGGCTGCGGGTGCGCCTACCCCGAGTCAGTGCCCGATGATGACGTCGAACGCTCGAATGCGATTCTGGATCGGCTGCGGGCCACGGCGCGCCGCGTCGATGCCGCCGTCGATGCAACAAAGCCGGGCATGCGCGCACGAACGGTCGCACTGCCAATGCACCTTGTAGCGGACGTCGGCGGCTCGCGCATCGGCATCGTGCACGGCGATGCCTGGGCGCTGGCGGGCTGGCTGTTTGCGCATGATTCGTTGCACGACGCGCGGCGTGAAGTGCAGTTGTCGGCAGTATTCGAACAAGCCGCGCTGAACGGATTCGCATCAACGCACACCTGTCTGCCCGCGCTGAAAGTATTCGACACGCTGCTCGGCGAACGCTTCATCGTCAACAACGGCGCTGCCGGCATGCCGAATTTCAGACACACGCGCCATGGGTTGATTACGCGCCTGGCGACTACGCCGGTACCGCGGGCATTGACCGGCACGCGGCTCTATGGTGCCGATGCCGCCGGTGTTTATGTCGACGCGTTGGCGGTGCGATTCGATGCCCGCGCGTGGGACGCAGAGTTCGAGCGGCTCTGGCCGGCGGGGTCGCCGGCGCACGTCTCGTATCGCCGTCGCATCGTTGACGGCCCGGATTTTTCGATCGACGATGCGCTGGGCCGTGCGCCGTTGCGCGGCTGCATTGCTGCGGCGGCGTAAGAACTCCGGCGGTCCGCTCGACTACAACGGCGCCTGCGCCAGAGGCGCAGGCACCTGATTCCGGGGAACGATCGTGGACAAGAAACGCCTGTTAATCGCGCTTATATTGGTCGCAGCCATTGCCGCGTTCTTCGTCTTCGACCTCAAGCAGTACCTGTCGATTGAATTCTTCCAGCAGCAACGCGCCCGGATCGACGCTTATTACGCCGAGCATCCCGGGCAGACCGCGGCGATCTACCTGCTCGCCTACATTGCAATGGCGGCGCTGTCGCTGCCGGGCGCAGCGATCATGACATTGGTCGGCGGCGCGATCTTCGGCCTCGTGGTCGGCACCGTTCTGGTTTCGTTTGCGTCCGCGACGGGCGCCACACTGGCCTTCCTGGCCTCGCGGTCGCTGCTGCGCGACTGGGTGCAGATGAAATTCGGCGACCGTCTCGCTCCGGTCAATGCCGGCATCGAAAAGGAAGGCGCGTTCTATCTGTTTGCGCTGCGGCTCGTTCCGCTGTTCCCGTTCTTCG
>CAZKNV010000048.1:0-9407 GCA_964554145.1 uncultured Burkholderiaceae bacterium | reverse complement strand
CTGCCGTTGGCGATCAACTGCGTGGCGGCTAGATCGTCGATGTTCAGCATCACGCGCGGCGCGAAATTGACGAACTGCGTGCCGCGATCGGGCTCGATCGCGATGATCCTGCCGATGCGAAACGTTTTCTCGCCGAGCTTCAGCGAATCGCCCGGCGCAGCACCCAGCGCCTGCAGCAACTGGCCGTCGACCCACACTTCGCCGCGCGCCGGAATTTCGCGCGTGACCTCATCGGGCTGGTTAGCGGCATCGGCCACACGCAGATTGCCGCGCAGCGGATAACCCGGCGACACTGCCTTGACCGCTGACAGCGAACTGCGATCGGCGTCAGCTGCATTGATCGCCATGCTTGGGAACGTCACCGTGCTTGCGACCTGCAACCGCGCGGCGGCCGCGCGCTCGACCGCATCGCTCGCGATCGGCGTATCCGAACTCAACACCAGGTCAGCGCCTAGTAACTGCGTCGCATCGCGTTCCAGCCCGAGCCGGATCCGGTCGACCAGAAAACCGACGCTGGTTACTGCAGCCACCGCAACTATCAAGGCAGCGGCGAGCAGGCGAAGTTCGCCGGCGCGCCAGTCGCGGACAGTCATGCGCAGGGATTGCAGGATCAGCTGATTGAAGTTCATGGCCCAAGTATGTCAGTTAACCCTTTTTTCACATGGCGAGCGTTTCAAGCGTCGGCATTTGCCAGAACCCGAAGGAGAAACTCGTGCACGGTATCGCTCCCGCATCGATCAAAACCGCCGTTGCCGCTGCGCTGACCGTAGTGTCTGCCAGCAGCACCGATGTGACAGACCAGGCGCCGGCACCGGCCACTGCATTGACGATCTACAGCAACGCGGCGCCGGGATCGATCTCACCCGATGCCTATCGATCGCCGACGCGCGGCGCGGTTCCCGGCTACGCCGTCGTGCGTCAAGAGCGCGACCTCGATCTAAAGAAAGGACGCAACGCGGTGCGGTTTACCGATGTCGCGGCGTTAATCGATCCAACCACGGTGGCCTTCGAATCAATGACCGATGCCAGGGGCACTACGGTGCTGGAGCAGAACTATCAGTTCGACCTGGTCAGCACCGCCAAGCTGCTGGAAAAGTACGTCGACCGGCCGATCGCGGTCGATCAGATTCGCGGGCAGACGACCGAGTCGTTCAATGGAACGCTGCTGTCGACGCAGGGCGGTGTAGTCCTGCGGCGCGACGACGGAACGGTGCAGATTCTTCCGCACAACGCGGGGGTTCGCCTGCCCGCGCTGCCGGGCGGCTTGATCACGCGCCCCACCCTGGTATGGGACATCGCGGCGCAACGCCCCGGCACGCACCGCAGCCGCGTGTCGTATCAGACGCAGGGGCTTACATGGTGGGCCGATTACAACGTCGTCTACGCCGAAGGCGCCAGCGCGAACGCGTGCCGGCTCGATGTCGGCGCGTGGGTCAGCATCGTCAATCAATCGGGCGCCAGTTATGCCGATTCGAAGCTGAAGCTGGTCGCCGGCGATGTGCATCGTGCGCCGGCGCGACCAGCGGCGGCCTCGCCGATGGAGGCAAGCCGGTCGTCGAAAGTACGGCAGGAGATCGACGGATTCGCTGAGAAATCCTTCTTCGAGTATCACCTGTACACCCTCGGCCGCACGACCACGCTGCCTGACAATTCGACCAAGCAGATCGAGCTGTTCCCGGCTGCTCGCCGCGTGCCGTGCGAAAAACTGCTCGTGTACTACGGAGCGCCGGGCGGCTACCGCGGCTTTCTGTCCTCGCCAGCCACCGATCGTAACTACGGCGTGCAGAGCAACCGCAAGGTCGATGTCTATCTGCAATTCAAGAACGCAGAAAGCAACAACATGGGCATGCCGCTACCGGCCGGTCGCGTACGAGTGTCGAAACTCGATCCCGCAGATCAGACGCTGGAGTTCATCGGCGAAGATACGATCGATCACACGCCGCGCAACGAAAATCTACTGCTGAAGCTCGGTTCGGCGTTCGACGTCGTAGGCGAGCGGCGGCAGGTGGATTTCAAAGTCGATACGACTCGCAAGACGATGAGCGAGGGGATCGAAGTCAAGCTGCGCAACCAGAAGAAGGAGAAGGTCGAAGTGATGGTCAAGGAGAACCTGTACCGCTGGGTCAACTGGACCATCGTGCAGCGCAGCCACGACTACCGCAAGGACGACTCACGCACGGTGGTCTTCCCGGTGACCGTCGCACCCGAAGCGGAAGTAACCGTGCGCTACACCGTGCAGTACAGCTGGTAAAAGAATCGGGGTCAGACCCCGATTCTTTTAGTTGCCGCCGACCGGCACCTTGCCGATCACGCCTTCGACGTAATAATTCATCGCGCCGAGTTGTGCATCGGTCAGCGAACCGGACGCCAGGATTTCCTTGCCGTTGTTGTTCTTGATCG
Organism: uncultured Burkholderiaceae bacterium; assembly: GCA_964554145.1. GTDB lineage: Bacteria > Pseudomonadota > Gammaproteobacteria > Burkholderiales > Burkholderiaceae_F > JACCZX01. The sequence goes on along the minus strand of CAZKNV010000048.1, from coordinate 7,007 downwards.
GCGCAGTGAACGGATGAAACTTGCCGGTGCGGATATCGTCTTCACGCGCCTTCACTGCGTCGATCAACGCCTTCGGCAGTTTGTCCGAATAGCCTTCGAGCTTGATAAAGCCCTCGCGAATCCCGCCCCAGATCGGAGCGACTTTCCAGGTCTCGTTAATCGCCGCTTGCACGCGATGCGTGTAATAAATCCCCCAGTGATGCGTGACGGCGACCAGTTGCGCATTCGGACCGAACTTCGCCATGTTCGAGTGGTACGCGACCGCCATCTTCTTTTTCTCCTCTGCCGCAGCGACCACCGCAGTCGAGTCTGTGTGATGCGTGATCACATCGGCTCCCTGCCCCATCAAGGTGTTTGCAGCATCGCGCTCCTTGCCCGGGTCATACCATGTATTGATCCACACGACTCGCAACTGCGCTTTCGGATTGGTCGCCCGCGCGCCGAGTGTGAATGCATTGATGCCCTGTAGCACTTCCGGAATCGGAAACGCGGCGACGTAGCCGAGCGTGGCGGTTTTGCTCATGCGCCCCGCGATCATGCCGGCCAGATAGCGCCCTTCATAAAAGCGCGCGTTGTACGTGTTGACGTTGGATGCGGTCTTATAGCCGGTCGCATGCTCGAATTTCACGTCCTTGAAATCCCCCGCGACCTTGATCGTGGGATTCATGTAGCCGAACGATGTCGTGAAAATTAGCTTGTGTCCCTGCTGCGCGAGATCGCGAATCACGCGCTCCGCATCAGCACCTTCCGGCACTTTCTCGACGTACGACGTAGCAACGCGGCCGGCAAGCGCTTGCGCCATCTGTTCGCGTCCGGCGTTGTGTTGCGCCGTCCAACCGGCATCGCCGACGGGGCTGACGTAGACGAAGCCGACCTTGAATGCTTCGACCTTCGGCGCGCCCGCCTGCTTGACCGGCTCGAGCTTTGGCGCCGCGGGTTCCTGCCGGCCACACCCAACGATCAAACCTGCGGTGGCACTCACGATGAAAAACTTTACGAACGATTGCATCGTTGTCGTCTCTGATCGTCGGATAAGACGCGAAATTCTACGGGTTGCCGGCAAGGCACAGCGGCGTTATGCATTCGGCGTGAACGACTTGCCCAGCGACGCTGGCATATTCAAGCGGATCCACCGCGGATTGCGCGAGATCAGGGCCAGCACGACGATCGTCGCGAGATACGGCGTCATCGCCAGCCATTGCGTCGCCACTTCGATGCCTTCGCCCTGCAGATAAAACTGCAGCATCGTCACTCCGCCGAATAGATACGCACCCAGCAGCACACGACCGGGCCGCCAGGTAGCGAATGTCACCAGCGCAAGCGCGATCCAGCCGCGGCCGGCTACCATTCCCTCGGCCCATAGCGGGGTATAGATCGTCGACAGGTACGCGCCGGCCAAGCCTGCGCAAAGCCCGCCGAACGCCAGCGCTGCGCAGCGAATACGTCGCACCGGATAGCCGAGCGCGTGCGCCGACTCGGGCGATTCACCGACCGCGCGCAATACCAATCCGCCGCGCGTCCTGAACAGAAACCACGCAACGGCCACCGTCAGTGCCAATGACGCATAGACCAGCCAATGCTGCGCAAACAGCGCCGGGCCGAAAAATGCAATATCGCGCAGTAACGGAATGCCATCTGCCGCGCGCACCGGCAAGGTTTCACCCTGCAAAGGCAGCCCGATGAACGCCGAAAGCCCCGCGCCGAATAACGCCAGCGCCAATCCGGTTGCATACTGATTGGTCAGCAAGCCAATAGCGAGCGCGGCGAACAGCAACCCCAGCAGCATTCCGGCGACCGCACCGGCGACAAAGCCGAGCCAGTACTGGCCGGACGCCAATGTGACTGAAAAGCCGATCACTGCCGCGACCAGCATCACGCCTTCGATGCCGAGATTGACGACGCCGCTGCGTTCGCTGATCGCCACGCCGATCGCAGCCAGCAGCAACGGCGTGCCCGCGTTCATCGTTGTTGCGATCAGCGAGGCGACTGCATCCATCAGATCGTCGTCGCAACCCGACGCAATTGCAGTCGATAGCTGACCAACGTATCGCACGCCATCAGAAAAAACAGCAACAGTCCCTGGTACACACCGGTCAGCGCGGACGGCAACCCGAGACGAGACTGCGCAAGCTCGCCGCCGATGTAGAACAACGCCATCAGCAGTGAGGCCAGCACGATTCCGACCGGATGCAGCCTGCCGACGAACGCAACGATGATCGCTGCGAACCCGTAGCCGGGAGATATGGTCGCCGTTAGTTGACCGATCGGGCCGGCCACTTCGAGTCCGCCGGCAAGGCCGGCAAGTGCGCCGGAGATCAGCAGCGCAATCCACAGCGAGCGACGATTCGAAATGCCGGCATAACGTGCGGCCATCGGCGCGAGCCCGATGACCTTCAACTGAAATCCGAGCACGGTGCGTGCAAGGAGCAGCCAGATCGCGCCCGCCGCGACCAGCGCCAGCACGCTTCCAAGATTAAACCGCAACCCTTCGATGAAGACCGGCACGCGCGCGGCGGTCGCGAACAACTCGCTTTGCGGAAAACCGTAGCCCTGCGGGTCGCGCCACGGGCCCTGCACCACCCACGAAAGCAATTGCTGCGCGACGTAGACAAGCATCAGACTGACCAGGATTTCATTGGCGTTATAGCGATCGCGCAGCCACGCAGTGATCGACGCCCATAGCGCACCGCCGGCGGCCGAGGCCAGCAGCACCAGCGCAAACCAGCCGCGCGAAGTTTCGGCGCTGGCCAGGAGCGCAATTCCGCCGCCGGCGATCGCACCGGCGATCAGTTGACCTTCGGCGCCGATGTTCCAGACGTTGGCGCGAAAACATACGGCCAGACCGACGCCGCACAGAATTAGCGGCGTTGCCTTTAGCGCCAGCTCGCTCCAGCCGCGTGCGCTGACGAGCGGCTCAACGACGAAGACGTTCAATCCTTCCAACGGATTTGTTCCCATCGCTGCGAACAGCACACCACCTGCAACGAGCGTCATCAAAATCGCTGCCAGTGGAGAAAGCCAGAGCGCGACGCGCGACGGCGATTCGCGCCGGACCAATGCGATCGATGTCACGCCGGCTCCGCGACTGCACGGTCCGCGTGATCGGCGGCTCGTGGCCATAAGCCCGCCATCCACCGACCCATCTCTCCGATATCGATTTGCTGCGGCCGCGTCGACGGCGACAATCGGCCATTGCAAATGACCAACAAGCGATCGGCGAGTTGATACAACTCCTCGAGATCCTCAGACACGATCAAGACGGCGCAGCCCTGCGCTCGCAATGCGATCAATTCGTTGCGAATCGATGCCGCCGAGCCAACGTCGACGCCCCATGTTGGCTGGTCGATCACCAACACGCGCGGCGCGTGCAGCAGCTCTCGGCCGACGATGTACTTCTGCAGATTGCCGCCCGACAAGGTATCGGCGCGTACGGCGGTTCCGCTGTTCCTGACGCTGAAGCGCTGCACGATGCGAGCCGCGTAGTCGTGTGCGGCAATCGCGTGCACAAAGCCATTTGACTGCAGCGAATCGCCGGTCAGCAGCGCATTTTCGCTCAATGTCATCTCGCCCACCGCCCCATGCCCCACGCGCTGTTCGGGAACGTACCGCAGGCCGAGCCGGCGACGCTGCGCGGGGCCGAGAGCTCCGACCGGCTGATTGAACAACTGCACTGCATCCGCTTCGACCAGCAACTCGCCGGCAAGCGCCGCCATCAATGCGCTCTGCCCATTGCCCGAAACGCCCGCGATGCCGACGATCTCGCCGCTTCGCACGGCGAACGAGAGCTCGTGCAGCCGACTGCGTTGATCGAATCCTTGCACGCTGAGTCGCGAAACCTGCAGCGCCACTTCGCCGGGAGGCGATTCGTGTGCAGCCAGCGCCGGTGGATCGGCACCCAGCATCAACCGCGCGAGATCCGCTTCGGATTGCATGCGCGGATCGACCGTGGCGACGACTCTGCCGGCGCGCATCACGCTGCAGCGCGTCGCGAGCCGCCGGATTTCATGCAGCTTGTGGCTGATGAAGACAATGCTGACGCCATCTGCTGACAACTGCCGCAGCGTATCGAACAGGCGATCGACCGCCTGCGGAGTCAGCACCGACGTCGGTTCATCGAGGATCAGCACGCGGGGCTCGCTCATCAGCGCGCGCAGAATTTCAATCCGCTGGCGCTCGCCGACCGACAGATCGTGCACGCGTTGCGATGGATCGATCTCGAGCCCGTAGCGGGCCGCCAGTTCGAGCAAGCGCGATCGTGCGGCCGGCACCGGCGGCAGCCCGAGCGCAACGTTCTCGAGCACGGTCAGGGAGTCGAACAACGCGAATTGCTGAAACACCATCGCGATGCCCAGCGATCGTGCGCGTTTCGGACTGTCGATGTCCACGATGGCACCATCGACCTCGATCGTCCCCTGGTCCGGCCGCGTAACCCCATACGCGATCTTCATCAACGTGCTCTTGCCGGCGCCGTTCTCGCCGAGCAGCGCAACGATCTCGCCCGGCATCACGTCGAACGAAACCGCGTCAGCCGCGACGACTGATGAATAGCGCTTGCTGATGTCGCGCAGCGAAAGGCGCGGTGTCATCGATCAAGCGTGTGAGAGTTGAGCGTCAAACCGATTCGAACGACGTTGATAGCACCTTAATGCGCTTCACCTTTGGCGCACGCTTGCGCGCGTGCCACAAGTCGTAATCAGCCTGCATGCCAAGCCACATTTCAGCGCTCGTGCCGAGCGCGCCTTCAAGCCGCAGCGCCATCTCGGGCGAAATCGAAGCCGCACCATGCAAGACCCGCGACACCGCGACACGCGACATACCAATACTGTTCGCGAACTCGGTCACCGTAAGGTTGGTTCCGTCGAGCACGCCATCCTTAAGCACTTCGCCTGGATGCGGCGGGTTGAACATGCGTCCCATCATTTCCCTCAGTGATAGTCCTGGTAATCCACAACGATCGCGTCCTGTCCTTCGAAGCGAAAAGTCAGCCGCCAGTTGCCGTTGACCCACACAGACCAGTGCCCTGACAACTCGCCTTTAAGCGCGTGCAGCCGCCAGTTAGTCAGGCCCATGTCTTGCGGCCTTCTCGCTCGATTCAAGGCGGCCAACTGCAATCGCAGGCGAGCGGCGTGTGCCGGCTGTATTCCTTTCTTAGTGCCGGTGTTGAAAAATGCTTCCAGCCCTTTGTGTGCGAAGGACTTGATCACAACAGGCAGTGTATCGCATGGCGATACAGACAGTCAACGCTCATGATTCTGAGTTGGCGGAGGCGGTGAGATTCGAACTCACGAAGGACTTGCGCCCTTGCCGGTTTTCAAGACCGGTGCCTTAAACCGCTCGGCCACGCCTCCGGAGAACGGATTGTGCCGGTTTGTCTTGTCGTCTACTTCGCGCCGCCTGAAGCACGCGCGACATAACGTCCGACTGCCTGCGCCTGCTCTTCTGACAGTTGCGGGTACGCCGGCATCGCACCGATGCCGGTTTTCAGCACCTTGACTACTCGCGCGACGTCGGGCTTTAACTCGTCGAGCGACGGACCGATGTTGCCGCTCGTGCCCGCGTCAGCCAGTGCATGGCAGAGCCCGCACGGCGGCGCGGCATCTTTGACGAACAACTGTCGGCCGGAATCGCTGCCACTACTGGCGTGAGCGACAGCACAAGTCGTCAGCGCCAGCAACGCGGAGAGATACGCGAGAATCGTGCGCAGCGTAATCAAAACTCAAGCGACGTTGACCGTGATCGCGTGTACACGCCAGCCGCTGTTCAGATAGCCGCCGGCATTGTCCGGAGTCGTTTCGACCTGAACCTTGCCCTGCGAATCGGTGACGCGCGAGGCTAAAACGTAGCTGCCCGGCTTTAGCTCCGCCTGCAGTACGAACGGGCGCCAGGCAAAGCGGCCGAGATTGGGGCCGATGAAACTCGCTTCGCGCCAGGTTTTGCCGCCATCCAGCGACACGTCTACCCGGCGCGGCGCCTGCATGCCGCCCATCGCCACACCTTGCACCTGAATCCAACCACGACGTACCGGACCGGCTTCCGGCGCCGGAGAGACGATCCATGACTTCGCATCCATTTCCCACACGGCGGGATAATTTGGTGCGCCCTTGGTTCCGGGCGGCGTCATGCGGTAATTGGTGCGCTGAATCGCCGCATCGGTTTCGTCGCGCGTGAACGCGAGCCGTTTGATGTACTTGACGTTATTGACGCCGCTGTAGCCCGGAATAATCAAACGCAGAGGACCACCGTGCGCGTGTGGCACCGGTTCGCCATTCATCTCCCACGCCAACAGTGCATCGTTCAGGTTGCTGATCGGTACCGAACGCTCGACGATGACAGTCTTCGGATCGATCCCTGCAGGCAGGGTTTCGCCGCCGGTGCCGGTGATGAAACGCACACCATCGCTCGTTCCGCCCAGCGCCTCTGCAACGGCGCGCACCGGTACTCCGGCCCAGATCACGTTACCTGCCGCGCCAACGGTCCACCGCGTTCCGCTCGGCTTGGTCGGAAAGTAACTGCGACCATTGCCGGAACATTGCAGGACCATCGCCATCGTCTCGAGCCCGAGCGTTTTCAGGTCGGCGACCGTCAATGTGCGCGGCTGTTTAACGCCCTCGACGGCAACTTGCCACGCATCGCGATTGGCGACGATCGAAACGTCCGGCGCCGGCAGGTTATTACGGATGTATAGCCGATCGGCCGGCGTGATCATGCTTGCACCCATTGCAGTGCGTTTGGTCTCGATCGTGGTCGCCGAGTGCACGATCATGCTGTCTGGATCTTTCCATGCCACATAGGGGGGCAACGGCTTTGCAGTTGGCGGAGGCGTCGTCTGCGCTGTGACGCGCGACACGCCGGCCAGGCCGGCCATGGCCAGCGCGCCGGATCCTGTTGCGAGCAATCGGCGGCGGGACAGATCAGGTTCGGTTTTCATCGTAACTCCTGAGCGGATTGATTGATGGCGTAAGTGGTCAAGCATATGGACTCGACGAGGCGAGTGTACTGCCGACTCA
>CAZKNV010000047.1:0-9408 GCA_964554145.1 uncultured Burkholderiaceae bacterium | reverse complement strand
CGGCGCCGCCGGTCAATGGGCTTGATGGATCGACCGCGACGACCGCGACTCTTTGCCCGCGCTTCAGAAGTTCGCCGACGAGTGCGTTGACCAGGGTTGACTTGCCCGCGCCGCCGGGCCCGGTGATGCCGACGATGTGTGCGTGACCGAGATAGGGAGCCAATGTTGCGCGCGTCGTCTCGGCGCGCGCCGGATCGTTTTCAACCGCGGTAATCGCGCGCGCGATCGTGCGCCGGTCGCCGGCACGAATGCGCTGCAGCCATTGTTCGTCCGCCGCCATCAAACGATGGCGAGCGGTTGCCCAAAGCCCAATTCGCGTCGCAGTACCGCGCAGATCTCTCCGTGCGTGGCGCCGGCGTCCGCCGCCGCGACAGTCGCGGCCATCACGTTGGCCGTGCCCTGTGCGCTGCGCGCAAGGTCATCGAGCGCCTTGCTGGTGGCTGCTGCGGACCGGTTCCGCTTGAACGCTTTCAATCGCGCGCATTGCGCGGCAATCGCAGTCCCGTCAGGGTACGGCTGCGAGCGATAGTCGTGCGCGTCTTCCTCGATCTGGTACGCGTTGACTCCGACCACGGTCTGCTCGCCGCTTTCGATTTTCGATTGATGCGCCAGCGCGGATTCGCCGATCATGCGCTGCACGAGTCCGTCTTGCACCGCCTGGTACATGCCGCCGGCTGCGTCGATCCTCGCGATCACCGCTTCGATCTGCTGCTGCATGCGATCGGTCAGCGTCTCGACATAGTACGAGCCGCCGAGCGGATCGATGACGTCGGTCAGCTGTGCTTCTTCGCGCAGGATGTTCTGAGTGGCGATCGCAATTCGCGCAGCCTCCGCAGTCGGGACCGACACTGCCTCGTCGTAGCCGTCGGTGTGCAGCGACTGCAGTCCACCGAAGATGCCTGCCATCGCCTGCGTGGTCACGCGTGCAATATTGTTCAACGGCTGCTGGCGCGTCAGATCGACGCCCGAGGTCTGGCCGTGAAACTTGAAGCGCCATGACTTCGGATCCTTGGCGCCCAGGCGTTCGCGCGCGAATCCCGCCCACAGACGCCGTCCGGCGCGAAACTTGGCAACCTCTTCGAAGAAGCTGATCGATATGTCGAAGAAAAACGTGAAGCGCGGCAGAAAGCGATCGGGATCCATGCCGCGCGCGAGACAGTCTTCGGCGTACTGCAGCGCTGCGGCGAGCGTGAAGCCCATCGCTTCGGCAGGCGTGGCACCGGCCTGCTGCGTGTGCTGCCCGACCACCGACAGCGGATTCCACCCCGGCAGCGAATCGTTGGCAAACTGGATGTGATCGGTCAGAACACGTCGCGCGCCCGGCAATGCCAGCCGAAAGAACATGTGATTGGCCACGCAATGCGACAGATAGTCCGACTGGTTCGAGGTGCCGGTGATCTTCGTCCACGGAATACCGCGGCGTTTTGCCACCGCGAGCACCAGTGCAAGCAACGTGAACGGAGACGGGTCATTCATCGCGCACGAAATGCGCTCGAGCGGCACGTCCGCAAGCGCGAGGTCCATGTCCTCGACGCTGTTGACGACGACACCGCATGTTCCGAGCAACTCCGGCGGCACTTCATCGGCGTCATAGCCGCGATAGACCGAGTTGCACGGGATCAACGAGATCGCGGTGGCGCCGTGCGCCAGGATTTCCTTCAGGCGCGCGTTGTAATCCTCCGGCACACCCCATCCGATCAACTGGCGTTGTGTCCAGCTGCGGCCACGATGCATCGATGCATAGATGCCGCGCGTATTCGGATACTCGCCGGGAAAGCCGAGGTCATCGAAGAAGTTTTCGCCCGCACGATCGCGCGGCGTGTACAGCGGCTTGATCTCGATGCCGGAGCGGTTGACAGAGCGCCTCGCTTCGGCGGCGCTTGCGTCATAGGCGTCCTGCCAGCGACGTTCAGCCTGCTCCAGCTCGGATTCAAACAATTTCGCAGCGTCGGGTTTGTTCATGGCATCTCCCTCATTACAGCTCCGTGCTGCGCATCGCACGTGCTCCCGCAGCGAGCTTGCGTATCTCCTGCGTGATCTCTTCGAGCGATGTGCCCGGATGAAACACGCGCGCGACTCCCGCCTCTAGCAGAAGCTTCTCGTCGCGCGCCGGCACGATGCCGCCGACGATGACTTGGACATCGTCGACGCCGGCCTCGCGCAGCGCCGCCATCAATCGAGGCACCAGCAAATGATCGGTCGCGAGCGATGAGATGCCGATGACTTCGGCATCTTCCTCGATCGCGAGCTTGACCACTGTCGCAACCTCCTGCCACGGCGGCGTGTAGATCACTTCCATGCCGGCATCGCGCAGGAATGCGGCGACCAGCCGGCTGCCGCGATCGTGCCCATCGAACCCGATCTTCGTGATGATGACCTTCGGAGGATGCTCAGCCATCCTGCGCCTCCTTCAGAAAATTGACGAACTTGCGCGCCAGCGAGCGCGGCGTCTCGCGGCCGTCTGCAGCGAACCAGAAACGCGACCAGTTGAGCGCACCGATCAGCATCAAACGCAACGTCTTGCGATCAGCGCCGTCCGGTAGCGGCAGCGCATTGATCAGCGTTGCGAGCTCCTTCTCATACGTATCGCGCAGCTTGCCCAGGCGCGCTGCAGCGGGCGATACATCCTCGGGTAGCACGCGGATCAAAACCTGCGCGTAGTCGCTACGTCGAAGCACTGTTTCCAGATGCGCAGCGCAGGCCGCCTGCAGTCGCGGCCACGGCTCGGATTCTTTCTGCAGCGCCGCGCGCACGTTGGCGAGGATTTCCTCGACTCCGCGTTCATAGACGGCGACAAGCAGATCTTCTTTTGCAGCAAAGTGGTAATAGAGGGAACCGGGCAGCATGCCGCACGCTTGCGCGATGTCGCGCATCGAAGTCGCGACATAGCCCTTTTCCGCGAACAACCGCGCTGCCGCATCGAGCACGATCGATACGCGATTGTCGGAACGGGGGGAGCGCAACGTTGCAGCGGGCACCTGAAAGCCTTAAACCAAACGATCGTTTGGTTTATAGCGGCGATGGCCGCCGACTGTCAAGTTGCGGGAATGCTCGTGGGCGCGGTTACGTTCGCCGGTACCGAAGCCAGCAGTCTTTCCAGAACGGAGGGCTCTACCGGTTTGACCAGATGAAAATCGAAGCCCGCTTCGTGCGATAGGCGCCTGTCCTCGTCCTGGCCGCGACCCGTCAGCGCAACCAGCACGACGCCCGCACCCCACGGTTCCCCGCGGATCCGTCGCGCGGCATCGTAACCATTCAATTTGGGGATGCCGATGTCGAGTAATACGATCTCCGGCGCAAACATTGCACCGATGTCCAGCGCGGCCTGCCCGTCGGGGGCGGTTCGCGCCTCGTTGCCCATCATGCTCAACATCATTGCCAGACTGGCGGCTGCGTCGTCGTTATCGTCCGCTATCAGAACGCGACGCCCGTTGCCGTTTGCCGCCGGTGCCTGGTTGTCAATACGATCGAAGTCCTGCTCCTGTGCAACGGCCGGCAGTTGCACGATGAATTCACTCCCCCTGTCCAGCCCGGCGCTTTTCGCCTCGACGGTGCCGCCGTGCATTTCGACCAACCGGCGGACGACTGTCAGGCCGATTCCAAGCCCGCTTTGCGATGTTTCGAGCGAGCGATCAACTTGCGTGAACATTTCGAAGATCTCGTTCAGCATCTCGGTCGCAATGCCGACGCCTGAGTCTTTGATCGAGATGAGTGCGTGCCCTTGTGCCCGTCGTACCTCGAGCCGGATGGTGCCGCCAGCCGGTGTGTACTTTGCGGCGTTGACCAGTAGATTGCACAGCGCCTGCGTCAGCCGCATCGCATCTGCGTCGAGGTAAATCGGTACCGGCGGCAGCGACACTGTCAATTGATGTTGCTGCTGCTCGATCGGCGGCCCGCACGTTTCCACCGCGTCATGAACGATATCGGCCAGGTTTGCGCGCTCGATCCGCAGCACAAAGGTGCCGCGGCTGATGCGGTTTACGTCCAGCAGGTCATCGACCAGTCGAATGATCTGCGTCAACTGCCGCTCCATCATGGCGCGGGTGCGCTCTACGGCGTCGGCATCGGCACCCGCCAGCCGCATCATCTGCAATCCGTTGCGCAGCGGCGCCAGCGGGTTGCGCAATTCGTGCGCCAAGGTTGCGAGAAATTCGTCCTTGCGGCGATCGGCCTGCTGCAGGGCGTGGTTTGCTTCGTCGAGCTCGGCGGTGCGCCGAGCGACTCGTCGTTCCAGATCGTCGTGCGCTTCGCGCAGCGCCGCCTCGGCCTGCTTGCGCTCGGTGATGTCGTCCATCGATACCACCGCTCCGAGGTGCCGGCGCGCCTGGTCGTAGAACGACTGGCCGCTGGCGCACACCGTACGCACCTTGCCGTTTTTTGGCGCAATCACCATTTCGACATCGCGCACGTGTTCGCCGCTAAGGGCACGGAAAAGCGGGATCTCTTCCTTGGGCATCGGCGTTTTGCCGTCGGCGCGATACAGGTCGTAGTGTTGCGCCCACTCTTCCGCCGGCAACGCTTCTTGCGGTAACCCGTGAAACTCGCGCGTGGCCTGATTGAACAGCGTCAATACGCCTTGCGCATTGCACGCGACGATTCCAGTCTGCAAGCTTTCCAGCAGCGCTTGCGCAAAGCCGTGGGCTTCGACCAGCTCAGCCGTACGCTGCGTCACGCGCTGTTCGAGCACACCGTGCGCAGCGTGCAGCGCATCGTCAGCGCGTTTGCGATCGCTGATATCTCGTATGTAGCCGGTAAACATCGGCCGCGTGGCGTCGCCGATTGCGGTGATGGCGAGCTCCACCGGAAATTCGCTGCCGTCGGACCGCATTGCAGTGAGCTCGAGCAGCCGGTTCAGAACGCGGTCCTCGCCGGTGGCGAGATAGCGCACGAGGCCTTGCCGGTGACGCTCGCGCAGCGCAGGCGGCACGATGACATCGCCCATTTCGCGTTTGATCACGTCGTCGCGCCGATACCCGAACATGCGCTCGGCGGCGGGATTGAAGTCGACTATCTTGCCCTCGTAATCGATGGTCACGATCGAGTCGATCGCGGTTCGCAGCACGGCGGACTTGCGCGCTTCGCTGGCGCGCAGCGAGCGTTCGGCCAGGCGAATTTCTGTGACGTCGCGAAAAAACAGCACCACGCCGAGCAGCGTGCCGTCCGTTGTTCGAATCGGCGCCGCGCTGTCGTCGATCGGTCGTTCGGTGCCGTCCTTCGCAATAAGCACCGTGTGGTTGGCAAGCGCAACGATGCGGCCATGTTCGAGCACCTTCGCAACCGGGTTTTCGACGGCTTCGCGGGTTTCTTCGTTAACGATGCGAAACACCTCTTCGAGCGGGAGACCCATCGCATCCCGCAGCTTCCATCCGGTCAGCGCTTCGGCCACAGCGTTAAGCGATGTCACCTGGCCTTCGACGTCGGTCACGACGACACCGTCGCCGATGCTCGACAAGGTCACCTGCAGCGTTTCGCGCCGCAGTTCGGCCCGATTCAATGCGCTCTTTTTGGCTTCGCCAAATACAGCGAAGGCCACGCCAACCACGAGATATCGAAGCCAGTCGTCCCAATACGTCTGCCCTATTTGCTGCGAGGCGATGTCGGGATGGGTAGGCACGAACAAGGCGAGCGCAGCGATAAAGCCCAACCCGATCGCCAGCAGCGCCGGCCGCAATCCGCCGTACCAGGCGATGACAGCAACCGCGATGTAGAAAGTCAGAAAGGGGAGGCTGTCACCGAACAGTGGCCCGAGCAGCCAGCGGACGACTGTGGCGACCGCAACCGCGGCCACCGCGAGGAAGTACAAATTGCGAGAAGGTATAGCGCTGTCACGCATGCCTGGCCCCAGCCCTGCGTTGATCGTACCGCGACGGTTTGGTTAGCGGCACCGCTCACAGATGGCGAAACTCGCCCTGAATGGGCGATTGCCGAACGGCGGGTATCGCAGCGCGGTCCCGCTTACGCGCGATCAGCGCTCGTAAACGACGAATGAATAAGCGAAGGCTCGCTCGCCTGCCGGTGGATGATGCTCGCGAGTTTTCTCCCGCCATTGCGATCGATCGAGTGGAGGCAGGAATGTATCGCCTTCGAAATCGGCGTCGATCTCGGTCATCAATAGTCGGTTGGCACGCGGCATGGCTTCCGCATACAACTCGCCGCCGCCGATGATGAACACTTCGTCAACGTCGCTGATCAGCGCCAGTGCATCGTCGAGACTGGCGACGACTTCAGCGCCCGGCGCGATGTACTCACGGTTACGCGTGACGACGATATTGCGCCGCCCCGGCAGCGGCCGTCCGATCGACTCCCACGTCTTGCGGCCCATCACGATGGGGTGCCCCATCGTCATGCGCTTGAAGTACGCTTGCTCGCCGGGAATTTTCCATGGCATTTGATTATTGCGGCCAATCACGCCATTGCGCGCACGCGCGGCGATCAGCGTGATCGTCGTCATCAAACCGCGACCGGCGCCTTGATATGCGGATGCGGGTCGTATGCCTCGATCTCGAAGTCTTCGAAGCGATAGTCGAACAGCGATTGCGGCTTGCGCTTGATAACAAGCGTCGGGTAGGGGCGCGGCGCACGCGACAACTGCTCGCGTACCTGAGCGAAGTGATTGCTGTAGATGTGGCAATCGCCGCCGGTCCAGACGAAATCGCCCACATCAAGGTCGCATTGCTGCGCGACCATGTGCGTCAGCAGCGAATAACTGGCAATGTTGAACGGCACGCCGATAAAGATGTCGCAACTGCGTTGATACAACTGGCATGAAAGCTTCCCCTGTGCCACGTAAAACTGAAACAGTAGATGGCATGGCGGCAACGCCATTTTCGGAATATCGCCGACGTTCCAGGCAGAGACGAGCAAGCGCCGCGAATCCGGGTTCTGTCTGATCTCGCGCACGACCTGCGAAATCTGATCGATCGTTGCACCGTCGGGCGACGGCCATGAACGCCATTGCACGCCGTATACCGGCCCGAGTTCCCCGTGTTCGTCCGCCCATTCATCCCAGATCGTCACATGGTTCTCGCGCAGATAGGCGACGTTGCTCGATCCCTGCAGAAACCACAGCAGCTCGAAAATGATCGAACGCAAATGCAGCTTCTTGGTCGTGATCAGCGGAAAGCCGGCGCCGAGATCGAATCGCATCTGATAGCCGAACCACGAGCGCGTGCCGGTGCCGGTGCGATCGGTTTTTGTGGCGCCATGCTCGAACACATGGCGCATGAAATCTTCGTATTGGCCCATCGCCGGATTCTAATTACAACCGAATCGGCGCAACGTAACCGGTCATTTCGAGATAGCCGCGGCCGATTTGTTTGCCACCCTCAAGCAGCCGGCTTGCGCCTTCCCAGTACACGGCGCCGGTGCTCGATCGCGAATCGAGCTCCTGATCGTTCATCAGCGGTTGCGTGGTAAAGATTCGATCGCCGATGCGTATTTCGCGCGCGACCGGCCAGGTGGCGCGCGTGCGCGGCGAGGTCCACTCGGCGAGTGTCGAAAAGCGGACCTCGCGCGGCCCGAATATCTGCACAGTGCCGCCGCGCGGTCGCAGCGACGCATACGCATATAGCGGCGCCAGATTGGCTACCGGAAGTTGACGTCGGATCGAAAATGCCGTCAGTGCGCTGCCATCGTCAAGGTTCATGCCGATCCAGTCCCAGCCGGCAGCCTCATCCGCGAGCAAGGTGCTCGACCATTCATGATCGAGCCAGCCGTGGCCGGTGCGCTCTTCCGTGTTCCCGTCGCGCATCAACCGTGCGCGCACCGACAGTTGCGGTTGCGAGTAGTAGTAACTGGCTTGCGTCGGCAGCGGATCCTTGCGCGAGTAGCCGTCTTCCCCCTGCAGCAGCAACGGCTGCGTCGGCTGCGCGTCGAATTCGAGCGTAAAGCCGCGCGCGGGAATCACACTGCGATAGGCGCCGCTTTGCGGTGAACGTACCAGGCGCCAGCGATCGAGCAGCACATCGGTGTCTTCGATAGAGAGCGACGCCGCGCCAAAACCGGTGCGCGCGAGTCGTTCGTCGTGCAACAGCGCGCCGCGCTTGGGATCGGCAATCGCTGCATGGGCAATCACCAATTGCTTGGCCGCAAATGCGCTCGGGTTGGCAGGATCGATCGAAGTGCGCGTTCTGAAGAACGTGATCTGAAAGCCGATCGGCGACTCGTGTGCCGCGTTCGAACTATCGAGCCAGCCGGTCAGGTACCACCACTCTGTCCGGTATTCGGAATGTGCACCATGGTCGCGTGGAAACACGAGCGGCCGCGGAAATACGCCGGCGTAGTCAACCTGCAACTGCGCCTGCGCCCGCCCCCGGTTCGACGCGAGTGCAGTGGCGGCAAGCATGAATGAGCGTCGCGACAGCATCTACCAGCTCTGCTCCTACCAGTCTTCGCTCACCGCGCGCACCGCATCAATCGATACCGCACGACGTCCCGCTACCACCGCGGTGCCGACTGCTGCTGCCATCAACGCCAACATCAACGTTGCAATCAATCCCTGCGGTGCGTTGAAGTCCATCGTCCAGTTGAACGACTGCGGATTGATCACTTCGATCAATACGATCGCGATCACGAGGCCGGTCGCCAGACCCACCGCAATCGCGAGCCCGGTCAGCAAAGCGCCTTCGAGCGCGAGCATCTGTAGTATCTGCCCTCGTGTCAATCCAACGTGGCGCAGCATGCCGAACTCGCGCGTGCGTGCAATTGCCTGCGATGAAAACGTCGCGGCGATTCCGATCAGGCCGATCACGATCGCTGCGATCTCCAGCACATAGGTCACCGCAAAACTGCGATCGAAGATCTGCAGGCTCAGCTGCCTTATTTCGCCGGTTTCTGCAAACTCGACCGCCGGCGAGGCAAGCTGCGCACGCAGATCCGTAATCACCTGGTTAGCGGCATAGCCGGGCTTGAGCCACACGCCGGCGTCGGTCACCGTGTTATCGCCGGTCGATGCCTGGTAGTCGGATGCGCGCATCGCAATCGCGCCGAACTGGCGCGCGTAGTCACGCCACACGCCGGCGACGGTAAACGGATGCAGGCGGCCAGCGAGCGGCAATTCGATCACCTGGCCGATGCGCATGCCGTAGATATCGACCATCGGCTCGGTAATCCAGATCGGGGGCGGCATGCTGGGCGTCCACTGTGCTGTTGCGCCGGTCAACGGTAGCGTGGCACCCGGATTGGCAATGTCGATCGGTCGCACGATCAGCGTCACTTGCGCGCGCTGCGGATCGAGTTGCACTCTTGCCGAGCGCGAAAACTCGGCGCGCGCAACACCCGGATGCGAGGCGATGCGCTCGATATCGGTTTGCGAAAAAAATGCAGTCGATGCGCCCGGCGCCGCCCGCACGTACAACTCCGCCGGCAAAATGCGCTCCAGCCAGTCATCGACCGAGTCGCGAAAGCTTG
>CAZKNV010000046.1:0-9454 GCA_964554145.1 uncultured Burkholderiaceae bacterium | reverse complement strand
CGACCATCAGTAACAGCGCCAGATAGAACAGCGCCGTCGGAATCACCGCCATCAGGATCACATCGAGATAGGAGATCTTCAGGAACTCCGCGATCAGGAAGGCGGCGGCGCCGAGCACGGGCGGCGAAATGATGGCGCCCAGCCCTCCAGCGGCGAGCAGTCCGCCCGCCGCGTTTTTTTCGTAGCCGGACTTGGCAAGCATCGGATACGCCGCCGAACCGATAGTCACCGTGGTCGCCACGCCGGAGCCCGATGGTCCTCCGAGCAGGAAGGACGACAGCACGACAGTGCGCCCCGCGCCGGTGGGCCTGCCCCCCATCGCCGAGAATGAAAAATCGATAAAGAACTTGCCGGCGCCGGAATACTGCAAAAACGCGCCGAAGATTGTGAACAGGATAATCAGCGACGACGAGACATCGATCGCGACGCCGTAGATGCCTTCCAGCGTCATGTACATGTGCCCAATCAGGCGCCCGACCTCGTAGCCGCGATGGGTCCATGGCAGCGGCAGCTGCGGGCCGAATAGCGCGTACAGAATGAAGGCCGTGCACACGGCCGGCATGATCCAGCCGGTCGTGCGCCGCATTGCCTCCATGATCAGGACGATCAGCGTGACGCCCCACACGATGTCCCACGTATCCGGGGACGTATTGCGGTCGAAAAAGTCGTCGCCACCCTGGATCAGATAGACGACGACGCCGATCGAGGCCAGCACCGCCAGCCAGTCCCACAGCATGATGCGGTGGCGAAAGCGCCTGGCTACGGGAAAGACCAGAAAACACAACGCAAGAATCATCGCCACGTGCAGCGGGCGCAGCCGCTGCGCCGGAACGATTGCATAGGCGGTGTACAGATGAAACAGCGAAATCCCGACCGCGGCGAGGGTGACGAACACGCCGAGCCAGCCGGTCAGCCGGTTGGCGTGTCCTTCCTCCTCCTCGATGAACTCCTCGGCGCGGTGCAGCGCCTCTTCGCTGATTTCAGCGCTAGGCTGCGACCGCGCTTGCTCGACGGGCAAGTGGGCTCGCTTAGTTCAGTTTCACGCCCTTCTCGCTAAAGTACTTCACCGCACCGGGGTGAAACGGGATCGGGCTTGCCGCCGCCTTCTGATTCTCGAGCTTGAAGTTGGCCGCCTCCTTGTGCACATTGATCAGATCCTGGCGCTTGTCGAAAATCGTCTTCACGATGTTGTACGCCGTCTTGTCATCCATGTTCTCGTGCGCGACCAGGATGTTCATCACGGTCGCCTGTTTGTTGTCGGACCCCATGCCCCTGTAGGTCTCCTTCGGAATCGCGTCCTGCACGTACAGGTTGCCCCACTTCTTGTTCATCGCCGGCACCGTTTCGGCATGGTCGATCAGTTTGACTGTCGTGCCGGGCGTGTTGGCGAGGTCGGTAACCGCCGCGGTCGGCAGCCCGCCAACCCAGAAAAACGCGTCGATTTTCTTGTCCTTCATCGCATTGACCGATTCAGCGACGCCGAGCCGTTCGCGTGTCATGTCCTTGTCGCGGTCGAGCCCTGCGGCCTCGATCACGCGGAACGCCATCACTTCGGTGGCGCTGCCGGGCGAGCCGGTCGAAACGCGCTTGCCCTTCAAGTCGCTCATCTTGTTAATGCCCGTGCCCTCGACGGTCACGACATGCATGCGGTTCGGGTACAGGATCATCAGCGTCTTGACCGGCACCTTGTTGCCTTTGAACTTCTCCTCGCCCTTGGCAGCATCCAGCGCCGCGTCGGTCATCGAAAGTCCGATATAGGGCTTGCCGCTGCCGATCAGCTTCAAGTTGTCGACCGAACCGCCGGTGACTTCAGCCGTCGCCTGCATGCCCGGAACGTGCTTGGACAGCATGTCGGCAATGCCCCCGCCGAGCGGGTAATAAACGCCGCCGGTGCCGCCGGTTCCGATCGAAAGATTTTGTGCCACCGCGCCTGCGGCAAAGCACCCTATTAGGGCCGCAAACGCGGCCGGTAAGTACCGTTTCATGATGTCTCCTTTTATTAAGCGACAAGCGCTGGGGCCATCATAGCCATGCCCCCTGCCGCTCACAATGAAGCGCAAACCCGAAGGCGGAGCTTGTCATCAAGCCGGCGCAAGCCGATCCAGCCCAAGCTCGCTGAGCGAAGACACGCCGAGCAGCGCCATGTCTTGCGAGATCTCGTCAGCCAGCAGGCGGATCGCGTGCGCAACACCGGCTTCGCCGCCGATGGCTGCGGCGTAGATGAACGGCCGTCCGATGAAAACGAAATCGGCGCCCAGCGCCAGCGCCTTGAGTACTTCCGTGCCGCGGCGGATGCCGCCGTCGATCATTACCTTCATCGAACCCTTGGCGCGCACGATTTCCGGCAGTGCGGTGATCGGCGCGACCGCGCAGTCGAGCTGGCGGCCGCCGTGATTAGAAACGATGACACCGTCGACGCCGCGGCCAGCGGCAATGCGGGCATCGTCTGCCGACAGGATGCCTTTAAGCACCAGCGTGCCCTTCCACAGGCGGCGCATCAGATCGACATGCGCCCATGACAATCGATCGCGCAGCGCAAACTGGCGCACTGCATCGCGCGAGATGATGGGAACGCCGCGCGTCGCACTTGTATTCTCGAAGTGCGGCATGCCATGCCTGGCCAGGGTTCTCAGCAGCGTTCCGATCGTCCAGCGCGGGTGCACGATGCCGTCCCACGCAAGCCTTAACGTCGGCCGCAACGGCGTCGAAAACCCGACGCGCACATTGTTCTCGCGATTGGGCAGCACTGCGGTGTCAACTGTCAGCACCAGCGTTCGATAGCCGGCGTCCTGCACTCGCTGCACCAGCGCTTCGATCTTCGCGTCGTCGCCCGGCAGATAAGCCTGAAACCAGGGCGAGCGCGGCGCCGCTTCCGCCACTTCCTCCAACCTGATCAAGCCGGTGCTGCTGACGATCATCGGAATGCCCGCCTTCTCGGCGGCCCGCGCCAATGCGAGATCGCCTTCGTAAGCGATCAAGGCGCTGATGCCCATCGGCGCAATGCCGAACGGCGACGCGTACACGCTGCCGAACAGCTCGACCGCTTGCGAACGCCGTGACACATCGACGAGCACCCGCGGCACGAACGACCATGCACGGTACGCGGGCGCATCGGCGCGCAGAGAAATGTTGTCTTCGGCGCCTCCCGCCACGTAGCCGAAGATCGGACGTGGCAAGTGCTTGCGAGCGGCAATCTCGAAGTCGGCCAGCGACAGGATGTTGCGCAGTCGGCGCGGCACCCGGTCTCTCAACGCTTGATGCGCGGAGGAAGCTTCAGCGTTACGCGGTAGGTGCTGGCTGCGCGAGGGCCGGACGAGTCAAAAACGCTCAGGTCACCGTCCTCGGAGACGATCCAGACTTCGCGTGCCCCGGCCGCCAGATACGCGCGAGTCTTTAAGCTGATTTCTTCCTTGGAGTTCGACGGCGAGCGAATTTCGACACAGATTTCAGGCGCTTGCGTAAAGGGCGTGGTCTCACCGTGTTGGTTAAAAAACTCATTCGATGCCCACGCCACGTCAGGCACGCTTACGCCCAGTTCGGTCGCTATCGGACACTCGGTCAGAACGCCGCCCTCGGTAAGTTGGCGACGTAACTCATGTGCGATCTCGCCTTGCAAGCGCGCATGCCGATTATTCGCAGGACTCATCTCGATCTTTCCGAAGTTGTTTAGTTCGATCTTGTACGGAAGATCGCGCAGCGTCGGATCGTTGATGACCTCTGCCCATCTCAGAGCGAGCGCTTCGTGTGACGCTAAATTGCCCATGACTGTCGACGGTTCAGGTTGGCACCGAAGTATAGGACGCCAGCGCAGCGCGATCCTTAGCGGGCAGGCGTCCGGTTGCTCGATGCAGGCAGGGGCGTTCGTACGGTCTTCCCGCGCGTTTGCCGGAAGTTCGCCCACCAGGCGGCTGCATCCGGCTGGGTCCACGCCATGCGGCTCGAAGAACGGTCAAGTGCCTCGACGACTGCCTGCGCGGTTTGCGGGCGTAATGCGCGGTCCTTTTCGAGGCAGGCTGCAATCAACGCGTCAAGCGCTTCGGGAACCGCAGCACTGCTGGCCGACACTTTGGGCGCTGGCGTATGCAGGACCTGGTTGCTGATGGCCAGACTGTCGTCGCCATCGAAGATAGGCTTGCCAGTCAACAGAAAATAGCCGACCGCGCCGAGCGCATAGATGTCGGACCGCGCATCGACATCCGCCGGATTCAGCAGGCGCTCCGGCGCCATATAGCGCGGTGTCCCGAGAATGTTCAGCTGCTTGGTGATATCGCGCGTTTCGGCGCGCTCGAGATTCTTTACCAGCCCGAAATCGAGCAGCTTGACGACGTCATCCTCGCCGCGGCGGCAAAGCATCACGTTTTCCGGCTTCACATCGCGGTGAACCAGCCCGCGCAAGTGCGCTTCGCGCAGTGCCGCGGCGACCTGACGCAGGATATGAATCGTCCGGCCGGGCGGCACCGGCCCCGAGTGCGCCACAAGCTCAGCCAGGGTGACGCCGTCCAGGTACTCCATCACGTAATACGGCTGGCCTTCACGCGTGCGGCCGAAGTCATAGATCTCTACAGTGTTCGGGTGCAGCAACTGGCTGGCGAGCTGCACTTCGCGCTCGAAGCGGTGGATGAATTCGTCGGTCGCGACGTGTTTCTTCAGTACTTTGATCGCGGTCGGGCGCTTGAGCAGTGCGTGGCGCGCCAGATAAATCGTCGCCATTCCGCCGTCGCTCAACTCCCGCTCGACCGTATATGCGCCCAGCCGCTGCAGCCGGCCGTACTGTCGCTGCAACCGCCACAGCATGAAGGCAGACATGAACGCCGCAGCCAGCGACAGCACCGTGAGACCGCCGATCACTGCAAAGCTGATCGACAGGAACCGCAGCGTGCCGAGCGCTTCGTCTGTCGAGATCTCGGCAATGACGCCGACATCGTAGGCAGGCAGCCACCGCCACGCACCGATGACTTCGTCGCCACGATAACCGCGATACGGCGCGGGCACGATGCCGCCCCGCTCGATCTGCGTCGTCCTTGAGCGTGCAGCGATAGCCAGTGCCGCGGCGCGCGTTAACGGTCGCGCGGCGGCTTCGATGGCCGGCACATACCCGCCTTCGAGCTTGCCGCCCGGATCGCGCACGGGCACCTGGAACGCCGCATTCGCCATTCCGGTCGACGGGAGCACTCCGGCCGTCACGAGCTGTTCGGCAAAACGACTTGACGTCAGCATCAAGCCGTCGTCTGCAAACGCGTAAGCCTCCACGGTTTCGCCGGACCGCGCGGCCGCAAAGATGGTCTCCAGCTCGCGGTCGGTTTCAACTCCCATCGCAAGGGCGGCGAATGGCTGCTCCTTGCCGACGCGTATCGGTGCCAGAAACCAGGCCACAGGCCGCGCTTGCCCGGAAGGCCCACGCACTGCGATCTCGGTTTCAGGATACGGGCGAACGAATTGCGGTGTGCCATCAATCGCGACATCGAGTCGCTGGCGAAACACGGCAGATCGCAGCCGGTATCCGCAGCGTGCAGGGTCTTTGGACGAAAGCACCAAACCGCTGCGATCGACAATGCGGAACGCCACCACGCCCTGGGTCGCCAGCGACAACTGGATTCGCTGGCCAAGTTCTTCGGCTTCTGCAGTGCACTTTGCCGGCGAGGGACCGTCATGCTTTTCGGCTGCGAGGCGAGCGGCCCGCGCCACTACATCCGGTTCCCTCGCGATTCGCGCGGCTTCGGTCATGTGTTCGCCGACCCACACCTCGAGCCCCTTGACGACGGTTCCCAACAGAGCCTCGAGGCTGGCAGCGCGCGTTTCCGCGAGAGAATCGCGCACGCCGTTATAGGCCCAGTAGCCGAGCCCGATCAGCAACGCGCCCAGCAAGACCGTCGCCGCATTGCGCCAGGTTTCGGTCTCGATCAGATCAGCGAGAATATTCGGGATCGAATTCGCGGGCGCTTCAGCATCGCCGGCACCGATGTCCAGGATCGGACCACGTGGCTGTGAACTTCCGGCGGTCGTGTGGGCTCGCTCATTACGTCCGATTTGCCGCCGACGGCGTCGCGGCACCATTGCATGCTACCGCGAGACTTTTTCGGACTAGAGTGCACAAATGCCGGGCGTTCAACAGAAATTGCAGACACATGTAGCGATTCGCGAGGTCGGCTTGCGCGACGGCTTGCAAAGCATCAAGACGGTATTAGCGACCTCGCAAAAACTCGAATGGATACGCGATGCTCACGCGGCCGGGTTGCGCGAAATCGAGGTCGGTTCGTTCGTGCCCGCGAGGCTGCTGCCGCAGCTTGCCGATACGGCGGAAGTGCTGGCCCATGCGAAGACATTGCCCGGCTTGTTCGCATCCGTGCTGGTGCCGAATTTGAAAGGCGCCGAGCGCGCCATCGAATTGGGCGCCGACCTGCTGATCGTGCCGCTTTCGGCCAGCCATGCACATAGCGTTGCCAACCTGCGCAAGACACCCGACGAAGTGGTGCAGGAGCTCGCGCGCATCCGTGCCGCGCGCGATGCCGCCGGATCGAAGCTGATCATCGAAGGCGGCGTAGGCACTGCGTTTGGCTGCACGCTGCAAGGTCACGTCGAACCTGCCGAAGTCCTGCGCCTGATGCAGGCGCTGCTGGATGCCGGCGCGGACCGCGTCAGCCTGGCCGATACCGTCGGCTACGCTGATCCGGAAATGGTGCGACACCTGTTCGAGCAGGCGCTGCACATTGCCGGCGACCACTTTTGGTGTGGCCATTTTCACGATACGCGCGGCTTGGGCTTGGCAAACGTTTATGCCGCGCTCGAGTTCGGTGTTGCGCGCTTCGATGCTTCACTCGCCGGAATAGGCGGCTGTCCGCATGCGCCGGGGGCGAGCGGCAACGTGGCGACCGAAGATCTGGCGTTTATGCTCGCCAGCATGGGGCAAGAAACAGGCATCGATCTGCAGCAGCTGCTCGCCTTGCGCGCGAAGGTGGCCGATTGGCTGCACGGCGAAACACTGCACGGCACGCTGTGGCGGGCCGGTCTGCCGAAAACCTTCTACAACGCGCATGCGACCGCAATCGCCGAGGAGATCTGATGACACATTCGACTCAACGCCGCGCTGCCATGATGGCCGCGGCAACTGTCCTTTCGCTGGCCGCAGTTCCGGTTTCTGCGCAGAGCTCGATCAGGGTCATCCTGCCGGTCAGCGCCGGCTCGGGCGTGGACACGATCATGCGCGCCGCGAGCCCGGCGTTGGCAAAAGCGTTGGGCCAGCCCGTGGTGATCGAGAACATGCCTGGCGCGGGCGGCATCACGGGTACTTCAGCGATCGTCAAGGCTGCGCCTGATGGGCAAACGATCGGCGTGGTTTCGAACAATCATGTCATCAACCCCAGTGTCTTCAGGAAAATGCCGTTTGATTCGATCGCCGACATCACGCCGATTTCGGTGATCGGCGCAACGCCGTTCGTGCTCGTCGTCAATCCCGCCAAGGTCCCTGCCAAAAACGTCAAAGAGTTAGTGGCGTTTCTGAAAGCGAAACCGGACGCCTATAACTATGCGTCGTCAGGTAACGGAACGATCATCCATCTGGCCGGCGCGATGTTCCTCGAAGAAGCCGGCGTGGATGTCAGGCACGTCCCATATAAGGGCACCGGGCCGATGGTGACCGACCTGCTCAGCGGGCAGGTCGAGATGGGTGTCGTGGCGTTGCCGGCCGCACAAGCGCACATCAAGAGCGGCGGCTTGCGAGCGATCGGTGTCGGTGGCAAGACGCGCGCTGCGGCGGCGCCGGATATTCCGACGCTTGCCGAACAGGGCCTTTCCAACTACGACGTCGCAGGATGGTTTGCCGTCATCGGCCCCGCCAAGCTACCGGCTGCCGAAGTCAAGCGCATTCATTCCGCATTCGTGACCGCTTTTACATCGCCTGAAGTGCGCGAGGCGATGGATAAGCAGGGCAACCTCATCAACCCCACCACGCCCGAGGCCGCGGCAGAGTTCTTCCGCTCGGAACTGGCCCGATATGCCGCACTGATCAAGAAGGCAAACGTCAAGGTCGAGTGATGGCCGATCTTGTCGAGAATCCGGTTCGCACTCTCGGCGCACCGAGCGCAATGCAGGCTCGTGGGTCGCAGCCGGCTCCGCAACCTCTGAGCGGCTTGCGCGTCGTCGAATTCACGCACATGGTGATGGGGCCGACGTGCGGCATGGTGCTGGCCGATATGGGCGCTGAAGTGATCAAGGTCGAGCCGGTCGATGGCGATCGCACGCGCCGTCTGCTCGGTGCGGGCTCGGGCTTTTTTCCGATGTTCAATCGCAACAAGAAAAGCATCGCGATCGACCTGCGCCGTCTGGACGGGGCTGAAGTGGCACGCGAGCTCGCGGCGAGCGCCGACGTGGTGCTCGAAAATTTCAAGCCCGGCACGATGCAGAAGTACGGGCTCGACTATGCAGCGCTATCGAACGCGAATCCGCGGTTGATCTACGTCAGCCACAAAGGATTTCTGCCGGGGCCGTACGAGCATCGAACCGCGCTCGACGAAGTGGTGCAGATGATGGGCGGGCTGGCCTACATGACGGGCCGCCCGGGCGATCCTCTGCGCGCCGGCAGCAGCGTTAATGACATCATGGGCGGAATGTTCGGCGCGATCGGTGCGCTCGCCGCATTGATTCAACGCGGCATTACTGGCGAGGGCATGGAGGTGCAATCGGCCCTGTTCGAGAACAATGTGTTCCTGATGGGCCAGCACATGTTGCAGTTCGCGATGACCGGCAAGCATCCGGCACCGATGCCGGTGCGCGAAACGCCGTGGGCGGTATACGACGTGTTTACCGTCAAGGACGGCGAGCAGATTTTTCTGGCAGCGGTCAGCGATGCGCAGTGGTTCACGTTCTGCGACGCACTCGGTTTCGCGGATCTGAAAACAGATCCCGCACTCGCAACCAACAATCAAAGAGTGCATGTGCGTCCGACGTTGCTGAACGTTCTGCGCGAACGGCTTGCACGTCGAACGGCCGACGAGCTTGCGGCCCTGTTTGAAAAAGCCGGTCTGCCGTTCGCGCCGATACGCAGGCCCGAAGATTTGTACGACGATCCGCACCTGAATGCCACCGGCGGCCTGGCCGATGTTCGCCTGCCCGATGGGAACAAGGCCGGACAAGCGGTGAAGACAACGTTGCTCCCGATCACCTTGCAGGGCGCTCGCCTCGGCGTGCGCATGAATCCGCCGAAAATGGGAGAGCACACCCGGGAGTTGCTCCGCAGCATCGGTTATTCATCGGAGAAAATCGATGCGCTGCTCACGCAGGCAGCGGTCGCCGGATGAGTTGGCACCCTGTTGCCGACCTATACGCTGCCAGCGTATAGTGCCGCATGGTATTCGTCGAATTGAGCACGTTTTTCAGGTTTCGAGATGAGCATTGGTCCGACGATGATTTGCGACTCTTGCAGAGTTATCTGCTGGCGTCGCCCAATGCCGGCGATCTC
>CAZKNV010000045.1:0-9493 GCA_964554145.1 uncultured Burkholderiaceae bacterium | reverse complement strand
AGAGCTTGCCAAGGTCATCGCGCAACACTGGCGACGACATCACTTTTTCACGCGCACGAATCCAGTTGAAGTTGCCCTTGACCGTGTTGATCTCGCCGTTGTGTGCGATCAGGCGGTACGGGTGTGCGAGCTCCCATGACGGGAACGTGTTCGTCGAAAAGCGTTGGTGCACAAGAGCGATCGCAGAGACAACCCGTGGGTCGGCGAGATCGCGGTAGTACCGGCCGACCTGATCGGCCAGCAGCAGTCCCTTGTAAACGATCGTGCGCGTCGACATCGACGGCACGAAGTACTCCTTGCCGTGCTTAAGCTTCAGCGCCTGAATCTTGTGGCTTGCGGTCTTGCGAATCACATACAGCTTGCGCTCCAGCGCATCGGGCACCATGACATCGGCGCCGCGGCCGATAAAGATCTGTTTGATCACCGGTTCGCGATCCTTGACCAGCGGCGACATCGGCATCTCGCGGTCCACCGGCACGTCGCGCCAGCCGAGCACGGTTTGCCCTTCGGCGCGCACGGTGCGTTCGAGCTCCTGTTCGCATGCCAGCCGCGATGCGTGCTCGCGCGGCAGAAAAATCATCCCTACGCCGTATTCACCCTGCGGCGGCAAGTCAATGTCATGCTTGGCGAGCTCGTCGCGATAAAACGCGTCGGGGATTTGAATCAAGATGCCCGCGCCATCGCCGCACAGTGGATCGGCGCCGACCGCGCCGCGGTGGTTGAGGTTGCGTAGGATCAACAGCGCCTGCTGAATCAGCGCGTGGCTAGCTCGGCCCTTGATGTTGGCCACAAAACCGACGCCACATGAATCATGCTCATGCGCCGCCGAATACAACCCGTACCGAACGGCATGATCAACAGCGGTGCTTAACTCGCGCGCGAGCATTGACTCCCTCTTTAACGATCACCATGGACTCTACTGCGACGCACCACTCTGTCAACCAAAACAATCGGGGTCAGACCCCGATTTTCTAGCTCACTCTTGTCAGATCCATTAATCGGGGACAGAGTGGTGACGAGTTTCCTGGCGACGCCCTGGCCGTCGTCGCTCGGCGCGACGCGTGGACTTGCGTCCCAACTGAACGGCGAAGTCGCGCGTTCCCAGCGCCCAGCCGCCATGCGTTGATTGCCTGATCAGATCGATTTCACCCGCGGTAGCGTCCTGCTCGAACAGGCGTCGGTACTCTGCCTGGCGATCAAACGGCGTATTCCCAAGCTGCCAATAGAGCGCGTGGTCGCTGATCAGTGCATCGGTCGCCAGTCCGGTGTGGTGGCGGTGGCTGGACCATGCGTAGTGTTCGGGCGTGGCAACCAGTGACGCACGGACCGGATTGAGCTCGATATAGCGCATGCACGCCATCAGATAACGGTCGGCCTCGACCACGGTCGAACGGTATCGTCCTTCGAACAGCGCGCCGGTGCGCGCGTGCCGATCATTGAACCAACGGACATAACGACGGCCGATGGCCTGCATCGCCGAGCCGATGGCGCGAGGGTCTATCGGCGTCATCAGCAGATGCACGTGATTCGGCATCAGCACATACGCGTGAATCGACAATTCATGCTCGGCGGCGACGTCTCGCAAGGCGTCCAGATACCGGGTGAGATCGGACGAATCAGCAAAAATCGCCTGTCGGTCATTGCCACGCTGAATGACGTGATGTGGATATCCAGCGACCGACAATCGCGGCAATCTCGCCATATGAAAAATCTTTCAAATCGGGGTCAGACCCCGATTTTAGGTGTCAATGGCGAACAGGCGCTGGTGCTCCTTGATCGCGTAGCGATCGGTCATGCCGGCCACGTAGTCGGCGATCGCGCGAGGTGCGTCGGCTTCTGCGCGAATCTGGTGATCGACCGGCAGCAGCTTCGGTTCAACAAGGAACGCGGCAAATAAGTCCGCCACGATCCGGCCCGCCTTGGCTGCCATGCGCATCACGCGGTAGTGCCGGTACAGGTTATCGTGCAGGAACGACTTTAGTTCGTCGGCCTCGCGGCGCACTTCAGCCGAAAAAGCAGCGAGCGGTTTGGCTGCACGCACGTCGTCGATACTGGACGGCGACGCTTGCGCAATGCGCCTGCCCGCTTCACCGGTCAGATCGACGATCAGCGTGTTGATCATTCGCCTGACCGTTTCATGGATCATTCGCCGCTCGGCAAGCGCGGGATATTCGGCCCTGACGACAGCCGAATGACGCGCGAACAGCGGTACCCGCTCGAGCTGCGCCAGGTCCAGCAGACCTGAGCGCAATCCGTCATCGATGTCGTGATTGTTGTAGGCGATCTCGTCGGCGAGATTCGCGATCTGCGCTTCCAGCCCGGGCTGCTGCCTCTTAAGAAAGCGCTGCCCGACGTCGCCCAATGCCCGCGCGTGCCTGGCCGAGCAATGTTTCAAAACACCTTCGCGCGTTTCAAAGGTGAGGTTCAGGCCGTTGAATGCGCCATAGCGTTCCTCGATCTCGTCGACCACGCGCAACGACTGCAAGTTGTGCTCGAAACCGCCGTACGGCTTCATGCAGTCATGCAGCGCATCCTGGCCTGCATGCCCGAACGGGGTATGGCCAAGGTCATGCGCCAGCGCGATCGCCTCGATCAGGTCTTCGTTCAAGCGCAAGTTTCGCGCGACCGCCCGCGCAATCTGCGCCACCTCGAGCGAATGCGTCAGCCGAGTCCGAAACAAATCACCTTCATGATTGACGAAAACCTGCGTTTTGTATTCCAACCGGCGAAACGCAGTCGAATGAATGATGCGATCGCGATCGCGTTGAAACTGGGTGCGCGAAACCGGCGCAGGCTCGGGATGGCGCCGGCCACGTGATCGATCTGCATGCGCAGCATACGGCGCGAGCTCCGCGCCGCTCATACGAACCCGCCTGCCATCAGCGTTTCGAGCAGCACAGGCTGCGGCACCGTGCGTTGCGACGCCCTGCCGATCCGATCAAGAACAATGAAGCGCGTCTCGCCGGCGTCCGCCTTTTTGTCGCCGCGCATCGTTTCGATCGCATCGATCACGGACAAGCCGTCAACGCGCGTCGGCAGTCCGGCGCGCGCCACCGCCGCGGAGATTCGCTGCGCATCCGAGGCCGTCAGCGATCCGAGCGCGCATGAGAGCTGCGCAGCGAGCACCAGTCCGCAGCCGACTGCTTCACCGTGCAGCCAGCGCGAGTATCCGGTCATCGCTTCGATTGCGTGGCCAAATGTATGGCCGAGGTTAAGCAATGCGCGTTCGCCTGCTTCCTTTTCATCACGCGCGACGATCGAAGCCTTGATTTCGCAAGATCCTGCGATCGCTTCCGTCAGCGCCGCGGCATCACCCGCGCGCAAGGATTCGATGGCTGCATTCGTCCGCTCAAAATAGTCGGCGTCCGCCAGCAGACCGTGCTTCAGCACTTCGGCGAGGCCAGCCGACAGTTGACGCGGCGGAAGCGTGCTTAACGTATCGGTATCGCTGACGACGGCGGCCGGCTGATGAAAGGCGCCGATCAGGTTCTTGCCGCCGGGATGATTGATGCCGGTCTTGCCGCCGACCGATGAGTCGACCTGTGACAGTAACGTCGTCGGCACCTGCACATAGCGCACACCGCGCATGTAGACCGACGCTGCAAAGCCCGCAATGTCGCCGACCACGCCGCCCCCGAGCGCGATGAGCACACCACGCCGATCGACGCGCTCTCGCACCATCGCATCGACGATATGCGCAACGCTATTCCATTGCTTGTGCTGCTCACCGTCCGGTAACTCTATGACCGTAGTCGCAGCCAAGCTGGCCAGCGCGCGCCGAACTCGTCTCCCGTAAAGCCCCGCAACGACGTCATTGGTGACGATAACGATCGAGGTCGGCGCCAGCGGCGACACGAATTCATGCAGCCGATCGAGCAGATCGCTACCGATATAAATCGGATACGAACGCTGGCCAAGACCGACGATCAAGCTGCGCATGCGCGCAAGTGTAAGTGCCGCCAGCGACCGGCCGGACTAAGCGGTCGCTCGAATCAGGACTCTCGCAACACGATCGATTTCAGTTGGGGATGTTCCATCAATCGCGCTACCAGCCGACGCGGGTTCGACGCGGCCGACTGAAAAACAAGATGCGCTGCTTTCTCGTACAAGGGTTCGCGTTCGGCCAGCAGTTGATCGATGCGCGCGCGGGGATCCGGCATCTGCAACAGCGGGCGTGAGCGATCGTTGCGCGTTCGGCGAAAGATTTCATCCGCGCTCGCGCGCAGGTAAATGACCAGGCCCCGCTGCCGCAGCGAATCTGCCATCGCTTCGTTCAGCACCGCTCCGCCGCCCGTCGCCAGCACAATGCCGACGCGCTGCGTCAATTCATCGAGTAGCCCGATTTCTCGCCGTCGAAACCCCGCTTCTCCTTCGATATCGAAAATGGTCGGTATCGAAACGCCGCTGCGGGCTTCCATCTCGCGGTCCGCGTCGATAAATTGCAGATTCAGTTGCTGCGCCAGCAAGCGCCCCACCGTCGATTTCCCGGCGCCCATCATGCCAATCAGGAACACTGAATGTGCGTCATTCGCCATGGCGTTAGCGTACTCAGCCCGCGAACTAAAAAGGGCCGCACAAGCGGCCCTTTTTTTCAAGCGCCTGGTTTACCGCACCGCTGCGCTGATCCTCTCCGACAAAACGCGCGGCGTGATGAAGATAATCAACTCGGTGCGATCGTTTACCGTTGCGGTGTTCTTGAACAGAACGCCGATCACCGGAAGATCGCCAAGCAGCGGAACCTTGGTAACGGTCGTTCGATCCTGTTGCTCGTAAATTCCGCCCAGCACCACGGTGCCGCCGTTTTCCACCAGCACTTGCGTCTGCACGTTCTTGGTATCGATTGCCGGGCCGGCCGACGTATCGACACCGCGACTGTCTTTGTTGACTCGAACGTCGAGGAAGATCGCACCCTCCGGCGTGATCTGTGGCGTCACTTCAAGCTTCAGAACCGCCTTCCGGAACGCCACCGACGTTGCACCGCTCGACGTAGCCTGTTGGTACGGTATTTCCGTACCCTGCTCGATCACGGCCTGCACCTTGTCGGCAGTGACAACACGCGGGCTTGAGATGATCTTGCCGCGACCGTCAGCCTCCAGTGCGTTCAGCTCGAGATTGATCAGGCGGGTCAAGCTGCTGTTGAACAACGTCAAGTTGAACGAGCCCGGCGAAAAGCCGCCGAGACCGGCTGCGGGAAGATTGACGTTGTTCGAGTTGATCACGCTGACGCCGCCCGTCGTCCCACCCGGGGCACCGGGCAACGACGGCAGCGCGTTGTTTCCACCGACTGCGACCTCATTCGTCACGCGGCCATATCCGAACCGCACCCCTAGGTTGCGGCTGAACCGATCGTCTGCCTCGACGATGCGTGCCTCGATCAGCACCTGCGGCACCGGAATATCGATCCGCTGCAGCAGCCTGCGCACATCTTCGAGTCGCGCCGTGGTGTCCTGCACGAAAATCTGATTCGTGCGGGGATCGACCGCTACGCTGCCGCGCTTGGAAATCAGGCGCTGCTTTTCATCGCTCAGCAGCTTGCGAACGTCCTCCGCCTTTTGATAGTTGACAACGAAGGCTTCCGAACGCAGCGGCTCCAGATCCTGGATCTGATTGCGCGCTTCCAGCTCGAGCTTTTCCTTGGCAGCAATTTCGTCACGCGGCGCCACTAACACCACGTTACCGTTCTTGCGCATGTCCAGGCCCTTGCTCTGCAGGATGATGTCAAGCGCCTGGTCCCACGGAACGTCCTTCAGCCGCAATGTAATCGTGCCGCCGACCGAATCGCTGGTGATGATGTTCAGGTTGGTAAAGTCGGCAATCACCTGCAGCAGGGACCGCACGTCGACGTTCTGGAAATTCAGCGACAGGCGTTCACCCTGGTACCCCTGCCGCGTGCCCTGGAACAGCCGCGTCGGATCTTCGCGTACCGGACGCACTTCGAGCACGAAGCGAGTATCGCTTTGATAGGCGTTGTGCTCCCACACGCCGCGCGGTTCGACCACCAGGCGCGCGTTGTTGCCCTGCTGGCTGGCCGTGACCTGCGCCACCGGCGTTGCAAAGTCGGATACGTCGAGCCGGCGCTTCAACGTGTCGGGCAACGTGGTGTTCTGGAAATCGACGATAACGCTGTTGCCTTGCTGCCGGATATCGACGTTGGTATTAGGATCGGACAAATCGACGACGATTCGCCCTTCGTTTTCGGCACCACGACGGAAATCAATGCCGCGCAA
The DNA here is from genome assembly GCA_964554145.1 of uncultured Burkholderiaceae bacterium. GTDB lineage: Bacteria > Pseudomonadota > Gammaproteobacteria > Burkholderiales > Burkholderiaceae_F > JACCZX01. Next base: position 3,266 of record CAZKNV010000045.1, on the reverse strand, counting down.
TGTACGGCTACCGGTGAACGCCGACGGTCCCGCGGTAACCGGCGCCGTAGCAGATGGTGAAGCCTGCGCCGTCGTCGCTGCAACGCTGCCCGGAGGAGGACGGAAGGTGCTGGTATCGGCCGCGCCCCCAAGCGCAACCACCACTCGCTTGCCCTCCACAGATACCGTGTGCGTCAACGGCCGCTTCAGATTCAGAACCACTCGCGAACGACCGCCGGACTGCACAACGTTAACCGAGCGCACGTCGCCCTGGTTAAGTTCGACCATGTTCTTGCCCAGGCCGTTAACGGTCGAGGGCATATCAAGCGCGACTCGTGCGGGATTGGCGACCGAAAAGCTCGCGGGAATTCCTTGCGGCGGATTCCTCATCTCGATGGTGACCACGACGCCCGTGTTCGTTTGCGTCGCATCGACGCGCTCGATCGCATTGCCGGGATCGCCGGCTGCGGTTTGCGCCGAGGCAGGGTTCACCACTGCCGCCGTTGCAATCAAGCCAAGCGCCGCCACCAATCGCGACAAGCACACGGCTACGTTCTCGACTGAAACACTCATCGCTTGCTCCCTTGTTGCCGCGCGGCGGCTTCCTGCAGTTCCAGCTTGGTGGGTCGTTCGATCCACTCGCCGGCGGCGTCCTGGACGATTTCTTTTACGTCGACTTCGGTTTCGGAAATTTTGGTGACCAGGCCGAAATTCTGGCCCATGTAGTTGCCGCGGCGAATCATGAAGGTTTGGCCTGCCGCATCGATCAGGGCGACCTGATCGCCCGCCTGACGCAAGATACCAACCATTTTCAGTTGATCCAGCGGATAGCCTTCAAGCATTTCACGGCGACGATCCAGATCAGGCCTGATCGAGCTGGTGCTGGATCTCGATTGCGCTTGGCGCGCTGCCGCCAGAATCATCTTCTGCGCGTCGAACGGATCGATCAGCGCCTTTGCCTCATACGCGAATGGCGAAAACTGCTTGGGCTCGGGCACCGGCTGCGTTGTCGGCCGCATCGTCTTGCGCGTGTCTTCCATCCAGGTGCGCAACTCGCCTTCATTGCCGCCGCCGCAACCGGCAACGGCCATAGCCATCCATGCGAGCGCAAAAACGCGCATAGAAATAGTGGAGGGTCTCACTTGCCAGGCCCTTTCTTGTCCAGTTTCGCTTTGGCCGCGCGCTGTGCGGCGATCTCTTCCGGATCAAGATAGCGATACGTTTTCGCCGTGGCGTCAAACGTCAGATTGCCGCCCTTGCCGGTCTGCAAGTTGAGGTTGTTTAACGTCACGATTCGCGGCAGATTGGCAATGTCGCTCGCGAACGCTCCGAGGTCGTGATACTTGCCGGAAACCTTGACCGCGATCGGCAGCTCGGCGTAGTACTCGCGTACGTTGGTCTGCCCCGGGCGGAACAACTCGAAGTCCAGCCCGCGGCCGACGCCAGCCTGGTTGATCTCCGACAGCAGCGCGTCCATCTCTGACTTGCTCGGCAATTGCTTCTCAAGCGTCAACACGTACTGGCTGACTTGTTCGCGTTGCTTGCGCAGTTCGTCAAGATTGATGGCTTGCTGCAGCTTGCCCTTGTATTCGTCTTTGAGCTTTTGTTCCTCCGCCTGCAGCTGTTCGAGCTGTTCTTGCTGGCCGCTCCAAAGCGCAAAGTAGCCGCCGACCGCGCATACAGCGATCACGAACAGCCACATCGCAATGCGCGGGGCGGGCGGCCATGCGCCGACGTTATCCAGGCTCAAACCCTGAAACTGAGATGCGAGACTACGACCCGTTGCCATCGATTCCTCGTTCTACAACTACTTCTTTGCGGGCGCGCCAGGCGCCGAAGACGACACGATATTCGGCGTCGATTGCACCGCGGTCGGTGCCGGAGTCGTCGGCACCAGCTGCGACTTCGCACCAGGCTGAGCCTGCATCAGCGTACGCTCCGGCGTCTGCTTCAGCGAAAAATTCAGCGAAAAGTCAAACACGCGGCGATTGACTCCTTGCGGCCCCGCGCCGGCGACCTTGATCTCGATCAGCTCCGGCCGCTCGAGCACGCGTGAGTTGTTCTGCAGATTGCGCAGAAATTCCGATACGCGTTCGTTCGAAGCCGCCCATCCGCTGACGTTAACTCGCCGATCCTCTTGCTTGATGCTCTTGAGGTAAATGCCCTCCGGCACCTGCTTGGCAACTTCGTCAATCAGATACACCGGCAAATTGCGGTCTGCCTGCAGATCCTCGACCGCGCGCTGCCGCGCTCGCAGGCCGTCGATCTCGGCGCGCAAGCTTGCAATCTCCTTTATCTGGATGTCGAGCTTGCGATTCTCTGCGCGCACAAATTCGTTGCGCGATTCCTGGTTTGAAATGTATCCCTGCAGCACCGTCCACACGACGGCGATCATCAGCAGTCCGGCCACCGCGGACAGCCCGGTCATCAACCAGAAGACCCGTTTTTGCCGCTCGCGCCTGGCCTCGCGATGCGGCAACAGATTGACGCGCGGAGTTGTCATCGGTCGAACCTCCGCATCGCCAGACCGCACGGCGTTAACAGCGCCGGCGCGTCCAGCCGTAGTTGCTTTTCCCGAATGTTCGACGAGATCTCCATCCCCTTGAACGGAGAAATGACCGAAGCCGGCACCTGCGAGCGCTCCATCAGCGCATCGGGCAAGCCGCTTAACACGGCCGAGCCGCCCGCCAGCATGATCTGATCGACGCGGCTGTACGGTGTCGACGTGAAGAAGAACTGCAATGCGCGCGTGATCTCGATCGTCGCGGTGTCGATGAACGGTTTCAGCACAGCGGTTTCATAATCGGCGGGCAGATCGCCGCTGCGCTTTTTCTGTTCGGCTTCTTCGCTCGGGATACCGTACGTGCGCGATATATCGCCGGTCAGCTGCTGGCCTCCAAACGGCTGCTCGCGTTCGTAGATCGCTTCGCCATCGTGCATTACCGTCACGCTGGTGGTATTCGCGCCGATATAGAACACGGCGATCACCAGGCCTTCACCGCTATTCGGCAACTGCTCGATCAGCCGCTCAATCGCCGATCGCGCCGAATACGATTCGACATCGACCACCATCGGCTTCAAGCCGGCGGCTTGTGCCACTGCGACCCGGTCTTCGACCTTTTCCTTGCGCGATGCGGCAATCAACACCTCGACATCGTCCGGCGCGTTCGGGATTGCGCCGAGCACCTGAAAGTCCAGGCTGACTTCGTCGAGCGCAAACGGGATGTACTGGTTGGCTTCGCTCTCGACCTGCATCTCGAGTTCTTCTTCGCGCAGGTTGGCGGGTA
>CAZKNV010000044.1:0-9510 GCA_964554145.1 uncultured Burkholderiaceae bacterium | reverse complement strand
AATCCCAGAACCCAGCTGTTCGAATAACAGATCATGGGAGTGCGGATTTATGGACTAAGCCTTGATCGCCAGCAGTCCGGAAATCAACTGCGCCGTCGGTAGTTTCAGCCTTGCGATCTCTTGGATTTCAGTTCCGTCGCTCTCACGCGGCACGTCGCTCTCTTCGCGTCATGCGAAGGAATCTCCGGGCCGTTAACGTTGGTCGAGTTAATTCGGTTTGGCTTGGGGACGCCACCATATCCCGACTTTCAATCGGGATTTCGTCGTCAGACAAACCGAGGAAGGACACGTCGCTCTCTGCCAAAGGCGTTCCGCGAACGGTAGCTCAGCGGCATTGATGCGGCGTGAAGCGCTCCGGCACGTGCGCGTAGTGACAGAGCTCGATACCGTCTGCCGGCAGCATAAGCACCTTGTCAAGGGTCCTAACGAAGCTCGTACAGATGCGAGCGCGCGGCGCTTCTCTCAAACCCGCGTGAAACTCAGCGCGGCATCAGCAACCCGCTTGACTGCATCGCTTCACTGACCATGCGAACGAAGGGCCGGAACGCTTCTCGACTCTTGCTGTGCACAAGATGCATTGGACGCGCGGGAACAGGCGGGCGCGTTGTCAGGACACGTAAGTCCCTCGCTTTTATTTCGCTGCGTGACATGGCGGGTGGCATGATCGCCACGCCATGACCGCTCGCGACAAGGCGCGCCATCAAACCAAACGAATTGCACGTACTGACGCGCTCGGGCTCGATTCCTGCATGCTGAAACCACTGCGTCATCAAGCGGAACACTGTCGACCCTTTCGGGTTAACGAGAATCGGCACTGCGCGCAGATCGACCGGCGTTACTGCACGGCGTGGCAAGCGCGATTGACCTGAGCACATCCAGCGCAGCTCAATTCGTCCCAAGTCTTCGGACACGAAGACATCGTCGACCGCGGGGTCGGTGAGAATCGCTACATCGAGCTCACGCGCGTTGAGCTTTTCACTCAAGACGGAACCTATATCAACGGTTAATTCGATCTCGAGCGCGGGAAACCGAGCGACCAGGCGCGGCAGAAGCGCCGGCAATACCTGCATGCCGACCGATTCCACGGTGCCCAGGCGCAGTGTTCCTTCAAGCGGGTTCGAGCGCGCTGCGCGGCGCGCGATTTCATCGCTGAGCTTTAGCATTCGCTCGGCCGCCGAGTAGAGCTCGCGGCCATGTTCGGTCAGGTGCGCGCGTTGGCGCGTGCGCGCAAAGAGCTGCGATTTCAGTGTTATTTCCAGCTCTGCGATACGGGCGGAAATAGTTGGCTGCGTCAAATGCAGATGGCGGGCAGCCGCGTGAAAGCTGCCGAGCCGGACGATCCAGCAGAACGCTTCCAGCTGGGCAAGCGACGGACGCATGATCAAGCAAGTTTATCAACTAGGCTGCCAAATTTTCATTGGCGTCTATCAATTACCTGCAGTACCGTGACCTGCAGTACCGTGACTTTGGCCGGGCGCCTTGCGCGGTGTCGGAGGAATTGTACGGATGCAGCAGCTGGGAATCGACGTCGGTGGCACCTTTACCGATCTGGTTGTCATCGATCGCGAAGGCGCGGTCGGAACCCTGAAGGTTCTTTCTTCGCCCGATGACTTCAGCCGGTCGATTCTCGACGGCGTGCGCCGCTTGAGCGACGCCGGCGCGGTCGATCCGGCCGCCATCGAGCGGCTGGTCCATGCGTTCACTGTGGCCACCAACGCCCTGCTGACCCACACCGGGGCGAAAGTCGGACTGATCACGACGCGCGGGTTTCGCGATGTGTTGGAAATCGGCCGCCTGCGCATGCCGCAGCTGTACAACATGGATTGGGACAAGCCGAAGCCGCTGGTGCCGCGCCGCCTCAGGTGCGAGGTGCGAGAGCGCATGTCGGCGCGAGGCGAGGTGATCGAGCCGCTCGACGAGGCGGATGTTCTGCGCGCAGTCGACACATTGATCGCGGCCGGCGCGGAGTCGATCGCGGTATGCCTGCTCCATTCATATGCCAACCCGCTTCACGAAAGACGCGTGGTTAAGCTGGCGCGCGAGCGCGCTCAGATTCCCATATCAGCGTCGCATCAGGTGCTGCCGGAGATACGCGAGTACGAGCGCACCAGCACGACGGTGGTCAACGCTTACGTCAAACCGGTCGTCGATCGCTATCTGGGCCGGCTCGAGGCCGGGCTGCACGCTGCGCATGCGACCGCGCCGCTGATGGTGATGCAGTCGGCCGGCGGCGTGATGCGCTCGGCGCAGGCGCGTGAGTTTCCCGCTTACTGCATCGAGTCGGGTCCCGCGGCCGGTGCGATCGGCGCTGCCGCCCTCGGCCGAATGCTCGATATTCCGAGCCTGATCGCATTTGACATGGGTGGCACAACTGCCAAGGCCTGCCTGATCGAACGCGGCGAGCCCCGGCTGGCCGAGCAAATCGAAGTCGGCGCAGGGTTGAACGCCGGGCAGCGGCTGTTAAGCGGCGGTGGCTACGTGGTGCGAACACCGGCAATCGATCTGGCCGAAATCGGCGCCGGTGGCGGGAGCATCGCGTGGATCGACGCCGGCGGCGCGCTGCGTGTTGGCCCAGAAAGCGCGGGAGCCGTTCCGGGCCCGGTGTGCTACGGGCGGGCCGGACAGGCGCCGACCGTCACCGATGCGAATGTCGTGCTCGGCTACCTGAACCGCACACATCTGCTCGACGGCGCAATGGCGATCGATGCTGGCGCCGCCGAGCAAGCGATCAAGCGTCTGATTGCGCACCCGCTCGGAATCGAAATGCACGAAGCCGCTTTCGGCATTCACGCGGTCGCCAACGCAACGATGGCGCGCGCGGTGCAGGCCGTGACCAGCGAGATCGGCCGATCGCCGGCAGACTTTACGATGGTTGCCTTCGGCGGCAGCGGTCCGGTGCATGCGGCGAGTCTCGCGCTGCACGTCGGCATTCGACACATCGTGATCCCGCCGGCGCCGGGCGTATTCAGCGCCTTCGGCTTGCTGTTTACGCGCGTCGAGCACCGGCTGGTGCGGACTCGATTGAGTTCGACCGACGCCACCGACTTTGAAGCACTCAATACGCTTGCGGCGGACCTCGCCGACGAGGCGACAGCGTTGATGGCGGCCGAGGGTCTGACCTCGTCGCAATCGGTTTTCGATTTTCATCTTGAGTTGCGCTATCGCGGCCAGAGCTCGCAGCTGCCGGTAGCGGTGCAGATGCCGTTGGCGGTGGACGGCCTACAGCGCGCGATCGCAGACTTTCATCGCGAGCACGAGAGCGCCTACGGGTATTCGAGCATCGATGAGCCGACGCAGATCGTGAATCTGCGCCTGCGCGCCCGCGCGTGCGATCAATTGGCGTTCGATGTCGACGCCGCGCGCGTTCGGCCCTGCCTCGCCGGCAACGTGGAACGCAAGAGCAAGACAGCGCGCGACGTTTTCTTTGGCGACGCCGGTTGGCACAGCACGCCGGTAGTCCGTCGCAATGACTTTGACGAGCGTACCGGGCCGCTGATCATCGAGGAATACGACACGACGATCGTCGTCCCGCCGCGCGCCGGCGTGCGCCGCGACCATACCGGAAGCGTGCACATCGAACTGCAGGACTCCCTATGAAATCCGAAAAGCGGCTGCGCGATCCGATCCGTCTCGAGCTGCTGAAGAACGCGTTCTCGGCGATCGCCGACGAAATGGCAGTCACCGTCGTACGCACCGCGCGTTCTTCGGTGATCAAGGAGGCGATGGACTTTTCGACCGGCCTGATCGACGCGCACGGAAACCTGATCGCACAAGGACTTTGCCTGCCGGTTCATATGGGTTCGTTTCCGCCGACCATCGAGGCCGTACTCGCCCGCTTCGGCAACGAGCTACAAGAAGGCGACGTCTATGCGACCAACGATCCCTATGTCGGTGGCGGCACGCACCTGCCCGACATCTATATCTTCAAGCCGATTTTTTTTTACAGACAGCTGCTCGGCTTCTCGGCGGCGATCGGCCATCAGACCGATATCGGCGGGCGCGTCGCCGGCGGCAACGCGTGCGACAACACCGAGATCTACCAGGAGGGCTTGAGGCTGCCGCCGTTGCGCCTGGTCGAGCGCGGCGTGCTGAACCAGCCTCTGATGGACATCCTGCGGTTAAATGTGCGGCTGCCCGACAAAGTCGCGGGTGACGTAATGGCAACGGTCGCCGCGTGTACTCGCGGCGAAGCGGCGATGCACGCGCTGGCGCGGCGCTACGGCGCCGACGTGCTGCGCGCGGAGATGGCGCATCTGCTCGACTACACCGAAACGATGACGCGGGCGGAACTGCTGGCACTTGCAGACGGCACGTGGCACTTCGAAGACTTCCTCGACGACGACGGCTTCAGCGACGATCCGATCCGCATCAGCGTGACTTTGACCAAGTCCGGCGAGGAGCTCGCCATCGACTTCAGAGGCAGCTCGCCGCAGGTCAAAGGCTCGATCAACCTTCCGATCGCGATGACGCGCTCGTGCGTTTACGCGTGCGTGCGATCGATCATGGACCCGAATTTGCCGACCAACAGCGGCTTCATGCGGCCGCTGCGAATCGAGGCGGAGCCGGGCACCATCGTGTGCCCGACGCCGCCGGCGCCGGTCGCGGCGCGCGGGCTGACGTCGATGCGCGTGACCGAAGCGATCTGGGGAGCGCTCGCGCAGATGCTGCCGGACAAGGTCTTCGCGTGCGGGGTGCAGGGCGACTTTGGCGTCACGATCGCCGGCTACGACCGGCAGCGCGAGCCGTTCGTGCTGCTTGAATTTCTGTTCGGCACGTGGGGAGGGCGCCCGAACAAGGATGCGAACGACGCGCTGTCGTCGCTCGCCGTTAACTATTCGAACTCGCCGGTCGAAGTGATCGAAGGCGAACAGCCGGTGGTGATCGAGCAGTACGCGCTGCGCCAGGACTCGGCCGGCCCGGGTCAGTACCGCGGCGGGCTCGGACTGGTTCGCGAGTATCGGCTGGCCAATCTCGATGAGGCTGTTCTTCAAGTGCGCAGCGATCGCCAGAAGTTCGCGCCCTTCGGACTGCAAGGCGGACGTCCCGGCGCGCGCGCTGCCAACTATTTGCGCGATGCGCAAGGCATGGAGCAGCGGCTGCCGGGCAAGTTCATGCGCACGCTGAACAAGGACGAGCACTACCGCGCGGTGCTGGCAGGCGGCGGCGGCTGGGGCGACCCGCTGACGCGCGATCCGGAGCGGGTGCTCGATGACGTGCTCGATGAAAAGGTTTCGGTGGCGTCCGCGAAGCAAGACTACGGAGTCGTCATTGATCCCGCCGGTGCGCGCGTCGATGTCGACGCAACGCAGCGCCTGCGCAGCGAGTTGCGGCTTGCGCAGACTTCGAGCGTAGTCGGATGATGGCGACGTTCGCTGCTCCGCAGACCCCGTTTCTGGCACTCGACATGCCCGCCTTCGAGCGCAATATCAAGCGCATGGCGGACACGATCGTAGTGAAAGGCGGTAAGCGCTGGCGCCCGCATGTGAAAGCTATCAAGACACCCGCCTTGGTGCAGCGGTTGATTGCCGCTGGCGCCCGCGGTATTACATGCGCCAAGCTAAGCGAAGCTGAGGTCATGGTCGCCGCGGGCATCGACGATGTGCTGATCGCCAATCAGGTAGTAGGAGCCGACAAGGTGCGCCTGCTAGCAGAGCTTAATCGCAGGGCGCGCGTCATCGTCGCAGTAGATTCGCACGCGCATCTGCAGCCGTTGGCCGAGGCAGCCGCTGCCGCTGGCACCGTAATTCCCGTGATGATCGAGGTCGATGTCGGCCTGCAGCGCGCCGGCGCAACGCCTGGTGCGGCAGTGGTCGAGATCGCTCGTCTGATACACGCGCGTCCGCAACTCGAGTTCGTGGGCGTGATGGCCTGGGAAGGGCACACCACTGCAATCGAAAATCCTGCCGACAAGGAAACGCAAGTGAGGGTTTCGGTCGAATCCCTGCTGGCGTCTGCGCGTGCGTGCATCGCAGCGGGGATCGAAGTAGACACAGTCAGCTGCGGCGGCACCGGAACCTACCAAATCACCAGCGCCATCGCGGGAGTGACCGAAATCCAGGCCGGTGGTGGCGTATTCGGCGATGTCCGGTATCGCGACGAGCTTCATGTCGACCTCGAATGCGCGCTGACGTTGCAAACCACCGTCGTCAGCCGACCGACTGCGAGGCGCATCGTGTGCGACGCAGGCTGGAAAGCGACCGGCCGTTATCCGACGCTGCCGGTTGCGCTGAATACGGACGGTGTGCAGGCGATCGTCTTGTCTGCGGAGCACGCCAGCATCGAGCTGGAGCATGCCAGTGATCGCCCGCAGATTGGGGAGCGCTTGCGGTTTGCCGTCGGCTACTCGGATTCGACGGTGTTCCTGCATGAAGTCATCTATGGAATGCGAGATGGCGTCGTCGAGGCCGGTTGGCCGGTCGCGGCGCGTGGAAAGCTTTGGTGAGTGCTTGTGCACTCGTGATTAAAAAGAGAACGTTAAGGAGCAACTATGAAACGACGTAATGTTTTGACTGCAGCGAGCGCGGCGCTCGGCCTTTGCTTTTCACTCAGCACCGGAATCGTGCGCGCACAAGACGCGAAGGTCGATTGGATTCTAACTTCGACCGAGACGACCAAGAATCATCACACGGTGGTCGACCTGCAGAAGTTCGCAGACGGTGTGGCAAAGCGCACCGACGGCAAGTTCACCATTCGCGTGGCGCTCGAGGGCGAGCTCGGGTTCAAGCGCGACGCGTACGTGCGCGCGCTGCAGCGCAATCAGATCCAGCTCTCATCGTTCGACCCGGGCTTTCTGACGGCGCAGGTGCCGCACCTCGGCGTGTTCAATCTGACGTTCCTGCAGGACGGATCGCTCGAGCAGCTGGTGGCAATCGAGCAGGCCACGCGGCCGATGACGGTCGAAGCGTTCAAGAAGCTTTCGGCGATGCCGGTGGGTTGGTTTGCGTTCACGACGCAGGAAATCATCAGCCGCGACCCGATCCCTAACTTCGTCGATATGCAGGGCACGAAGATTCGCGTCTGGCGCGAGATGGATGCGAAGCTGATCACGAAGATGAATGGCGTGCCGGTTCATATGTCCGGCTCTGAGGTCTACACGGCGATGCAGCGCGGGGTGGTGGCGGGTGCCAACACCGGTACGCCCGCGATGGTCGATCGCTCGCTGCACGAAGTCGGCAAGTATCTGTACCGCTTCGGCGGGCCACCGGCGAGCCAGTATCTGGTCGTCAGCACGCAGGCGTATGACTCGCTGCCCGAAGCGTACAAGCGTGCGCTAATGGAAGAAGGCGCAGCACTGACCGAGCGCGCGAAGCGCACCGTGCTGGAAGAAGACGGCAAAGCGGTCGACCTGATGAAGAAGAGCGGCGTGCGTGAGTTTCAGATCCCCGCTGACCAGCGCACGAAGCTGCGTGCGCTCGCCCGCCCGTTATGGGACGAATGGGCCACGCAGAGCCCCCAGAATGCGCAGGCGCTCGCGGTGTCGATGAAGGCGCTGAACATCAAGTAAGGAGGCGTCGATGAGCTCGAAACCTTCTGAACGCGTCGCGCAGCGCTGGCGTTCAGGAGTCGCGGCGCTGTCGCTGTGGATCGGCGGGCTCGCGACGGTTGCCATGACTGCGCTGATCGTCGCCGACGTCATTGGGCGCAGCTTAGGGCGGTCATTGCTGCTGGCCAATGAACTGTCCGGCTACCTGTTGGTGGCGCTGATATTCGGTGGGCTGGCATATGCCGAAAGCGGCGGACGGCACGTCGCGATTACCACCGGTATCGAGCTGCTGCCCGCCGGCGCCCGGCGCGTAGTCGACCGTGTCGTGCTCGGCTTCGCCACGCTGTTCACCGCGTGGCTCGCGTGGTTCAGTCTGCTGCCTGCGCGGCAGGACTTCGACATGGGAACGCGTTCGATTGCAGGCAGCGGCCTTCCGTTGTGGGTACCCGAGGCATTGGTTCCGCTCGGTTTTGCCCTGCTCGCTATCGAAATGGCTTTGCGTCTGGCCGACAGTATGCGAAGTGCTTCGTCCGTGGACTCACTATGAGCGATCCGCTGGTCGCCGCAGCAGTGATCCTCGGCCTGTCACTGCTGCTGATGGTGATCGGCGTCGGAGTCGCCATTGCGTTGTTGCTCTCGGGGCTGGTCGGTCTGCTCGTTTTTCGCGGCAACATCGAAATCGCAACCAGCGTCTTTTTCGATAGCACCAACAGTTTCACACTGACCGCCGTTCCGCTGTTCATCCTGCTCGGCGAAATACTGGTTCGCTGCGGCGCGTCCGAAACAATCTATCGCGGTACCAGCCGGCTGGTTTCGTGGGCCCCGGGCGGATTGCTGCACACGAACATGGCCAGCTGTGCGTTGTTCGCGGCCGTGTGCGGCTCAAGCCCTGCCACCGCCGCGACCATCGGATCGATCGCATTACCCGAGCTCGAGCGCCGCCGTTATGACTCGCGCATTGCGCTTGGTTCGCTCGCGGCCGGCGGCACGCTGGGCATCCTGATTCCGCCCAGCATCAATATGATCATCTACGGCATGGTCGCTAATGCATCCGTCGGTGCGCTTTTCGTCGGCGGAGTCGTTCCCGGCCTGTTGATGACCGCGCTGTTCATGCTCTACATCGCGGTGCGCGTGGTCATCACGCCTTCGATGGCACCGCACGATTTTCCATTTACCTGGCGCGGCGCGCTGGTGGGGCTTGTTGAACTGTGGCCGGCCTGGTTCCTCGGGATCGTCGTGCTCGGCGGAATCTTCGCCGGCTTCTACACGCCGACCGAAGGCGCTGCCGTTGGCGTGGCCGGTGCAATGCTGATTGCTCTGGCGATGCGTCGGCTGACGCGCGAGATGCTCGCGGTCGCACTGAAGAACACCGTCGCGATCAGCACGCTGGTGCTCTTCGTCTATGTGGGCGCGATGGTGCTCGGCAGCTTTTTCGGCGTGATGGGTGTTCCGGCGCTGGCGACGGAACGCGTTTCCGGCGCGAGTGTCGATCCTTACCTGGTGCTGGCCGCTGTTTTTCTGCTGTACCTGGTGCTCGGCTGCTTTCTCGACGGCATATCGATGATCGTGCTGACGGTTCCCACCGTGCTGCCGATCCTCGAAGCACTCGGATTCGATCGCATCTGGTTTGGCATCGCGCTGGTTGTGCTGTGCGAGATCGGCATGATCACGCCGCCGATGGGACTGAACCTGTTCGTGATCCAGGGCATCTCGAAGAAGCCGCTGGCGGAAGTGGTCGCAGGTGTGGTGCCGTTCTTTTTCATCATGCTGCTGTTGCTCGGTTTGCTGGTGTTGATGCCGCAGCTGGTGCTGTGGCTGCCGCAGCGGTTGGGCGTGGGTCTTTAAACACGCGCGTATCGCACATCCAGCAATCAGTAACCACATTATCTTGCGATTGCGTGTTTAAAGCCGTTTTGCTTTGGCGCGTCACTTCAAGCGAGTAAAAACGCTTAACGCTGCACAGTGACGCCTCTTAGAAGGATGCAAGTCGCAGCATGTTCTATCCAAGCAAGAGAAGCGCTGGTGAC
>CAZKNV010000043.1:0-9597 GCA_964554145.1 uncultured Burkholderiaceae bacterium | reverse complement strand
GCTACCAACTGCTGAACCCGGTGCCTCGCGAGCCGGGGCGCTTTGACTACTACGAGTAATGGTCAAGTAAACGCGCGAATGAACAACGAAAGGATTTTCTTGATTCGCAAGCTGCTTTTTACCGTCGCATCGTTTCTGGCGGCAGGCGCAGGGTTCGCGCAAACGCCGCAATCCTCTGCTCCGGCATCGCAGCCAGCGTCGACGCCACCATCAACATCGGCGGCCCGCTCGGCCCCGCGTCCGGTCGACCGGATCGTCGCTGTCGTCAACGATGAAGTCGTGACGGCCAATGAGTTGCGTGTGCGCGCGCGCCTGGCAGAGGCGCAATTGCGCCGGCAGAAGATTCAACCGCCGGCTTCGGATGTGCTCGAGCGCCAGGTGCTGGAGCGGATGATCGTGGATCGTGCGCAATTGCAGCTGGCGCGCGAAACAGGGGTCAGGGTGGACGACGCAACGGTCAATGCGGCGCTCGGACGCATCGCAGAGTCCAACGGCCTGTCGGTGCAAGCGTTGCGCCAGCGGCTCGAGGCTGACGGCGTTTCGTTCGCGCAGTTTCGCGACGACATCCGGCAGGACATCATCCTGAATCGACTGCGCGAGCGCGAAGTCGATTCGCGCATTCAGATTTCCGACAGCGAATTGGCAAACTTCATCGCCGAGCAATCGGGTGTGGCGGCGGATTCCGAGGAAGTCAACATTGCGCAAATCCTGTTGCGCGTGCCGGAGAATTCACCGAGCGATCGCATCGACACGACACGCAAGCGCGCGGATGAGCTGATCGAGCAATTGAAAACCGGCACGGACTTCGCCCGCGTGGCTGCCAGCTTCTCCAATGCGCCGGAAGCGCTGCAAGGCGGCGAACTCGGCTGGCGCAGCGCGGACCGCTTGCCCACGTTGTTCATCGACGCCATCAAGGGACTGAAACCCGGTGACGTGAGCCCTGTGATACGCAGTCCGAATGGCTTTCATATTCTGAAGGTGCTGGGCCGCCGCAGCGGCGTCGACAGCAAGCTCGCAACCGGGCCGGTGCAGCAGACGCACGCGCGCCATATTTTGATGCGCGTATCGGATCTGACGCCGGAGCCCGAGATCAAGCGCCGGCTGCAGGAGTTCAAGACGCGCATTGAAGCGGGGCAGATTGAGTTCGGCACGCTCGCTCGTTTGCATTCGGTCGATCCGAGCGGCAGCCGCGGCGGTGACCTGGGCTGGTTGTATCCGGGTGACACGGTGCCGGAATTCGAGAGATCGATGAGCGCACTGAAGATCAACGAGATCAGCGCGCCGGTGCAGTCGCCGTTCGGATGGCATCTGATTCAGGTGCTGGAGCGCCGTACCGAACAAGCGTCGACCGAGCGCGCGCGTCTGCAGGCGCGACAAGCGCTACGCGACCGCAAGGCCGACGAGGCATATCTGGACTGGATGCGGCAATTGCGCGACAAGACATATGTCGAGTATCGACTCGACGAGCGGTCGTAAGGCCCAGGATTACCTGCCGCGCATCGCGATAACGACGGGCGAGCCGGCAGGTATCGGGCCGGAGATTTCGCTCGCGGCGCTCGACGCCGGCGCTGACGCCGCGGGTAATGCACAGATCACGTTGCTCGGCGACGAAGCGCTGCTTGCCGAGCGCGCGCGTCTCATTGGAGCGGCCTGGCCGGCCGCTGCGAAGATCGAACACGTACCGCTACGCACGGCTGCGTTCGCAGGCCGGCCCGACTCGCGCAATGCGCATTACGTTCTGGCAACGCTCGACCATGCAATCGGCGGCGCACTGGCGGGTGAATACGACGCGATCGTGACCGCGCCAGTGCAAAAGAGCGTTATTAACGATGCGCGAATTCAGTTCACCGGCCACACCGAGTATCTGGCTCAGCGCACCGCAACGCCGTGCGTAGTGATGATGCTCGCCGGCGATACGCCGCACGGGCCGCTAAGAGTCGCGCTGGCAACGACGCATTTGCCGCTCGCGTCGGTTCCCGCCGCGCTGACCGTGAATGGCATCGCCGAAGTACTGAAAATCCTGATCACCGAATTGAAATCGCGCTTCGGCATCGACGCGCCGCGTGTTGCGGTGACCGGCTTGAATCCGCACGCGGGCGAAGGCGGACACATGGGGCGTGAGGACATCGACGTGATCGCCCCGGCGATTTCGCGACTGCGCAGCGAGGGCCACAGCATCGATGGCCCGCTACCGGCAGATACAGTGTTCGTGCCGTCGGTCGTGCAGCGCTACGACGCAGTGCTGGCAATGTTTCACGATCAGGGGTTGCCGGTGCTCAAGTACGCAACCTTCGGGCACGGCGTTAACGTCACACTCGGCTTGCCGTTCGTTCGCACTTCGGTCGATCACGGCACAGCGCTCGACCTCGCCGGTACCGGACGCGCAGATGCCGGCAGCATGCGGGCGGCACTGAAGCTCGCAATTCAGTTGGCGCGCCGGCAGCTGCAGGCGCGACGCGCTGCATGACGGCGAGCGGCGAGCCGCGTCAAGCACCACATCGAGCACCGCATCGAGCACGCAAACGCTTCGGTCAGAACTTTCTGCATGATGAAGGTATCGTTGCGCGCATCATCGATGCGATCGATCCGCGTCCCGGGCAGACGATCGTCGAAATCGGGCCCGGTCAAGCTGCGTTGACCCAAGCGCTGATCGAGCGCGCGGGTCACATTCAAGCGATCGAGATCGACCGCGATCTCGCTGCATCGCTGCGCACGCGGTTTGCCGCCGAACAGTTAACTTTGATCGAGGCCGATGCGCTGAAAATCGACTGGAGCGAGATCGCAACCACTCCGCTGCGCATCATCGGCAACCTGCCGTACAACATTTCGACCCCGCTGCTGTTCGCGCTGCTGCCGATTGCCGAGCGCGTCATCGACCAGCACTTCATGCTGCAAAAGGAAGTGGTCGACCGCATGGTCGCAGCGCCGGGCGGCAAGACCTACGGGCGGCTGTCGGTCATGCTGCAATTTCGCTATCGATTGAGCAAGCTGTTCGACGTGCCGCGCGGCGCTTTCAAACCGGCGCCGCAGGTCACGTCAAGCATCGTGCGGATGCAGCCGCGCGCGGTCGCTGAGCTACCCGAGGTAGACGCGGACGCGTTCGCGCGTGTAGTGGCTGCGGCATTCGGTCAACGGCGCAAGACGCTGCGCAACGCGCTGTCGGAATTGCTCGATGCAGGCGAGATCGCGGCAGCCGGCGTCGATCCGCAGGCACGCGCCGAGACACTGAGCGTGCCAAGCTTCGTCAGCTTGGCGCGGCAGCTCGACGTCCGTTCTAAAGTTCGCTAGAACGATATAGCACCGATGTCCACGCGCTTGATATGAGCGCGCGCAGCTTCGAATCCCGGCAACAGTTGCGCCACGGTGTTCCAGAAGCGCGCACTGTGATTCAGTTCGCGCAAGTGCGCCAGCTCGTGCGCGATCACATAGTCGATGACCGGCAGCGGGAAATGCATCAGGCGCCAGTTCAGTCGAATTCGACCGTCGTGCGAGCACGATCCCCATTGCGTTCGCGCGGAAGATAAGCGCCAGCCGGCGAAGCGCGCCCCGGCTTGAAGACTGCTGGGGCAGGCATCAATGCGATCGGCGAAGCGCTCGATTCGCTCAGTAAAGATGCGGCGCGCTTGCTCCTGCAACCATGCCTGCAATGTCTGGCGCACTTCAACTTCCGCGGCTTCACTCGACAGCGCCAGCCGGATTTCGTCGGCATCGCCATCAAAGCACGTCGCATCAACGCCGGCGGCCAATCGCAATGTCGCTGCCCTGCCGAGATACTGCACCTTGCCGCCATCGGCAAAAAGAATGGCTGTGAGCCGCTGCTGCTCGCGCCAGTCATGCCATTCAACCTGCTTGGTGCGAATCCAACGCTTGTTTTCGACGATCGCCGTTTCGATATCGCGCAGCGTGATCCAGCGCGGAGCGCGGATGGTCAACCCGTTCTCGTTGATCTGAAACCCGATCGAGCGCCGGCGTACACGATGCAATCGATAGCCGATGATTTCGTTGCCAACGGCGATGCGACGCACGCCTGCCGGCAAAGCGTCGTTTATCGTGAACATCGAGTGCTGCGAATCGAACGCGAGAAGCAATTGCTCGCTCGGCACAACGCGGGCCTTGTGCACCGCGCGCTTCAAGCCACCCCCGCTGCAGCGTTTTCGACACCCGCGCGGCTCGAAGGCACATACGGCGCGCTGTATCGGTGCGGTGCGAGCTTGCGCATTTCCGATTCGATCCATGCTTCGACCTGCGCAGCGATCTCTTCGGCGCTCTTGCCGTTGGAATCTATCGACGGACCAATCGATACGGTGATCGTGCCGGCCGTCTTGATGAATCTGCCTTTCGGCCAAAGCTCGCCCGAGTTGACCGCGATCGGCACTGCGCGTGCGCCGGTGCGCACTGCAAGCCTTGCGCCGCCGGTCTTGTACCGGCTGCTCGCACCAGGTTTTGTGCGCGTGCCTTCAGGGAAAATGACAATCCACCAGCCGCGCGCCAGACGGTCCTTGCCCTGCTCGACCACTTGCTCGAACGCATCCTGGCCCCTGCTGCGGTCGATGCTGATCATCTGCGCCGACGCAATGCCCCAGCCGAAAAACGGCACCCAATTGAGCTCGCGCTTGTAGACGAACGTCAGATCGCGCGGCATCGCGGTGGGCAGCCACAACGTCTCCCACGTCGATTGATGCTTCGGCAACAGGATCGCCGGCCCATCCGGCAGGTTATGCCACCCCTCGACCTTGTAACGGATGCCGCAGATAACGCGCGCGCCCCAGATCGCCATCGCGGTCCAGCGCGCGCACAGCAAGTAGCGCGTGTGCACCGGAAACAGCCAGCCGGTGAGCACGACGAACGACCACGGCGTGACGGTGATGACCAGATACAACAGATACGCGAGCGAGCGCAGCCAGGCCATCGGCGATCACTAGGTGCTGAGCTTCGACGTGTCTGCGACGCGATTCACCGTCGCGAGTTTAGATATATCGGCCACGCGATTCATCGTCGTACGCAATGCTGCCAGCAGGCCAAGCCGGTTCGCGCGCAGCTTCGCATCGTCAACGTTAACCATCACTTCATCGAAGAAGCGATCGACCGGCTGCTTTAACGGCGCCAGCGATTTCAGCATCGCGGAATAATCGCCCGAGGCGTATAGCTGCTCGGCCCACGGCCGCACCGCGCTATACGCTTCTCCGAGCGAGCGCTCCGCCGGTTCGAGCAACAACGCGCGGTCAAACACGATCGGCACGTCGTCCGCCTTTTTCAGGATATTGCCGATACGCTTGTTGGCGGCAGCCAGGCTTTCGGCTTCCGGCAACGCCATGAAAGCGCGCACCGCCGCCAACTGCTGCAGAACCTGATCGATCCGCGCCGGCCGCAATGAGATCACCGCTTCTACCTGCTGCGCTGAATAGCCGATTTCCCGCAACAATCCGCGCAGGCGTTCGTACAGGAAGTCAGCCACCTCGTCACCACGGCTCTGAAACTCGGCAACGCCGGAAAACGCCTGTTCCGCGATGCGCAGCAATCGATCGAGCGGCACCGCAAGCTGCCTTTCGATCAGGATGCGCAGAATGCCGAGCGCGTGCCGGCGCAAGGCGAACGGATCTTTCTCGCCGGTCGGTTTCTCACCGACGCCGAACAAGCCGACCAGCGTTTCAAGCTTGTCGGCCAGCGCGACGCAGAGGCTGACCGCACTTTGTGGCAGCGCATCGCCGGCAAAGCGCGGGTAGTAGTGCTCGCGAATCGCCAGTGACACGTCAGCCGCTTCGCCATCGTGCTGTGCGTAATACTCGCCCATCACGCCCTGCAGCTCCGGAAACTCGCCGACCATTAGCGTGCGCAGATCGGCCTTGGCGAGCCGCGCTGCGCGCTCGACAACGGTTGGATCGACGCCGAGTTCGTTGGCGATGCCGGCGGCGATGCCGGCGATGCGCTCGACGCGCAGCAACTGCGAGCCGAGCTTGCCGTGATAGACGACGTGCGCCAGGCCGGTAACGCGGCTGTGCAGAGTCTGCTTGCGGTCCTGGTCGTAAAAGAACTTGGCATCCGCCAGCCGCGCCCGCACGACACGCGCATTGCCGGCGCGGATCGCGTCGCCGCCATCGGTCGCTTCGATGTTCGATACGAGCAGGAAGCGATTGGTCAGCCGGCCAGCGTGATCGGTCAGCGCAAAATACTTTTGATTCTGCTGCATCGTCAGGATCAGGCACTCGGGCGGCACTGCCAGATACTCGGACTCGAACGTCGAGTCGTAAACGACCGGCCATTCGACCAGTGCGGTGACCTCATCGAGCAGCTCATCCGGTATCACGGGTTGTGCGTCATGCCTGGCCGCCGCAGCGCGCAGCAGCGACTCGATCTTCACGCGCCGCTCGCCGAACGATGCGATTACATAGCCTTCTTCGAACAGTTGTTCCGCGTAAGTGCCCGCCGAATGCACTACAAGCTCGCCTCGCGAAAGAAATCGATGACCGAGCGTCTTGGTACCGGCGTGCAGGCCGAGCACATGCACCGGCACTACCGCATGTCCGTGCATCGCGATCAACCGATGCGCCGGCCGCACGAACTTCGTTGTCGTTACGCCGTCGGCAAGCTGATAGTTCATCATCTTCGGAATCGGCAGCGCAGCAATGGTTTCTTCAACTACCGATTGCAGCGCAGTGATCAGCAGCTCGCCGGGCTTTTCGCCTTCGTAGATCAGTACCTGCTGCTTGCCATCGCTTTCGTGCTGCAGTTTCTTGACGTCGGCTTCCACACCGAGCGCGGCGAGCTTCCTTTGCAACGCTGCGGTTGCTTTGCCCGCAGCATCGAGTCCGATCGCCACCGGCAATAACTTTTGGCGAAACGGTGTATCGGCCGAACGCTTGGCAACATCGGTCAGGTGCACAGCAAGGCGGCGCGGCGCGGCATATGCCGTCATCGCACTTTGCGCGGACAAAAAGTTGCGTGTGCGCAATGCTTTCTCGATGCCGTTCGCGAACGCTTCGGACAGCGTCTTCAGCGCCTTTGGCGGCAGTTCTTCGGTATGAATCTCGACGAGCAGCGATGCTTTCATGGATGCACCCTGGCGCTGCGCGCCGTCCCGCCCAGCGGGAGCGAGCCCGCCTTCGGGCGGCCGGGCGGCGGTCTCATGCAGACTCCGGTTCCATCGCATCGTCGAGCATTGGAAATCCGAGGCGCTCGCGCGATTCGTAATAACTCTGCGCAACTGCGCGTGACAGCGTTCTAATGCGACCGATATAAGCCGCGCGCTCGGTCACGCTGATCGCGCCACGCGCATCGAGCAGATTGAACGCGTGGCCGCACTTCAACACCATCTCGTACGCCGGCAGTGCGAGCGCGGCGTCCATCAACCGCTTCGCCTCGGCCTCGAACAGATTGAACTCGGCGAGCAAAACCTGCGGGTCGCTCGCCTCGAAGTTATAACGGCTCTGTTCGGCTTCGTTCTGATGAAACACGTCGCCGTAGCTCAATTGCTTTTCCACGCCGCGATCGCGCCACTTCGTGTAGACAAGATCGAACACGTTGTCAACGTTCTGCAGATACATCGCCAGCCGTTCGATACCGTACGTGATCTCGCCGGTAATCGGCCTGCATTCGAGCCCGCCGACTTGCTGAAAGTAGGTGAACTGCGTGATCTCCATGCCGTTCATCCACACTTCCCAGCCGAGGCCCCAGGCGCCGAGCGTCGGGTTTTCCTAGTTGTCCTCGACGAAGCGGATGTCGTTTATGCGTGTGTCGATGCCGAGCGCGGCCAGTGAACCGAGATAAACGTCGAGTATGTCTATCGGTGATGGCTTCGACACGACCTGATACTGATGGTGCTGGTGCAAACGATTGGGATTTTCGCCATAGCGCGCATCCTTTGGCCGGCGCGACGGTTGCACATACGCTGCACGCCAGGGCTCTGGGCCGATCGCACGCAAGAACGTTGCAGGATGCGACGTGCCGGCGCCCACTTCAAGATCGAGCGGCTGCAACAGTGCGCAGCCCTGATCGCTCCAGTAACTTTGTAAACGCAGGATCGTTTCTTGAAAAGTCATCATGGGCGAACTCTACGGCGATTGTACGGATCACCGACTGCCAATCACTCGCCAACGGATAAAGAGCGCAACCAGCACGAGTATCGCCGCCATCAGCAGCGCCGGCCAGTTTCCGTAACGAATAAACGGCGTCGTTCCCTCGTAGCCTTGCACCTGACCATTGAGCACGCCCGCCGTCAGAAAGGGCAGTTGCGCGACGACCTCTCCGCGCGCGTCAATGATTGCAGTAGCGCCGGTATTCGTGGCGCGCAGCATCGGATGCTGCGTCTCGAGTACACGCATGCGTGAAATCTGCAGGTGCTGCGGCAGCGCCAGCGAATCATTGAACCAAGCCAGATTCGAGATGTTCAGCATCATGGTCGGCGCCGGCCCAGCCGCATGCCAGGCATCGATGATTTCCGCGCCGAACAGGTCTTCGTAACAGATATTGACGGCGATCTGCTGGCCCGCCAACTGCATCGGTTGCGCGGTCGTGCCGCGCTGCTGATCGCCGATCGGCATTTTCATCAGATCGACAAACCAGCGGAACCCGGGCGGAATGAATTCTCCGAACGGCACCAAATGCCGTTTGCTGTAGCGGCGCAGGGTTGCATCAACAGTTGCATATCCGACTGTGCTGTTGAAATACTGGCCGCGCGGCTCTTCCAGAAAAACTCCATAGATCACGGCGGTACGTTGAGTCCGCGCGAAGTCGCGAAAAGCTTCCAAATACGCAGGTGGCACGTGCTGCATCGGCACCGGAAAAATCGATTCCGGCAATGCCACCAGATCGACCGCTTGTCCCTGACCCTGACCCTGCATCAACGCCCAATGCGAATTGAACGCACGCGCAATACCGTCCGGTTCGAACTTCAGATTCTGCGGAATGTTCGCCTGCACCAGTCGCACGCTGATCGGCTCGCCCGCCGGCTGCGTCCATGATTGAACGCGCGCGAACCACCCTGCCCCGATGACGATCACGAACGTCGCTGCGATCCAGCCATACCGGCGTGCTCGATGTTCCGGCCTGGGCAGCGCCAGCAAAGCCAGCGCCCCTGCAAGTAGCGCTGCCATCAACGTGATGCCGTACATGCCAAGCGTCGGTGCCCAGCCTGCAAGCGGGCCATCCGTATGTGCGTAGCCGCTGGCCAGCCATGGAAAGCCGGTGAAGACGGTGCCGCGCAGCCATTCTGAAAGCATCCATAGGGCAGGCAGGCCGATCGCCAGTCGCGCGGCAGTATGCGGAAAAAGCCTGTGTGCCAGGCCGAGCGCCAGCGCGGGATAAATCGCGAGATAGGCACAGAAGGCCGCCGTCGCCGCGCCTGCCAGCAGTGCCGGCATCAGGCCATAAACGTGCATGCTGACGTAGACCCACGAGACGCCGACGCCGAACCAGCCCAGCCCGAAGGCGAAACCGAGCGTTGCCGCACCCTTCGCAGAGACGACTCGTGTGGCGAGCGCGAACAAGGCGGCCAGTGCAAGCACCTGCAGCCACGGCAGGTTCCATGGCGCGAAGGAGCATGCGTGCAATGCGCCCGCCAGTAGCGCACAAAGCGGCCAGAGCGGCCGAAAACGCCGAGGT
>CAZKNV010000042.1:0-9628 GCA_964554145.1 uncultured Burkholderiaceae bacterium | reverse complement strand
CAATACAGCCTTCGGATCAATGATCAATGGCGAATCTGCTTTGATTGGCCAAGCGGATCGCTCGGACCGCTTAACGTCGAGATCGTCGACTGTCACTGATACGTGACCTATGGGACGCAGCGCAATTCATCCAGGCGAGCATCTCGCTGAGCAGCTCGAGGCCCTCGGCGTGAGCGCCACAGAACTAAGCCGGCAACTTCGGGTGCCGACTAATCGGATCACTGCAATTTTGAACGGACAACGCGCCATAACGGGCGACACCGCGCTGCGGCTTGGCCATTTTTTCGGGAATAACCCGCAGTTCTGGTTGAACCTGCAAGCGCTGTGTGACTTGCGTACCGCCAAGAAGAAAGTTGGAACTGAGGTCGAAGCCTTGCCAACGTTAGCGGCGCTGATGGGTTAGCCAGTGCGTTCAAGGCGCACCGTGCTTGTCGCAGCAACACTTGCAGCTTTCGCGCCGCGCTTAAAGGCTGCCGAACTCAAACGCTGGTCCGGAAAGCCGGCTGCGCTGCCAATTGAATTGCTGACCGTTGAAGGTACGCCGGTTTCGCTGCGGCAGTTTCGCGGCAAGGTCGTGCTGGTGAACTTCTGGGCCACCTGGTGCGAGCCGTGCGTGACCGAGATGCCGTCGTTGCAGCGATTGCACGATGAACTGGCCGGAAGCGGCTTCGCAGTGCTGGCGGTCAACTATCAGGAGGGGCCTGCGCGCATCCAGGCGTTCATGCTGGAGTTGAATCTGTCGTTGCCGGTTGTACGCGACACCGACGGTAGCGTCGCCAAGACCTGGGGTGCGCGTGTATTCCCGGCCAGCTATCTGATCGATCGGAGCGGCAACATCCGTTATGCGATCAGTGGCGGCGCCGATTGGACAAGCCCGCCGCTGGTCAGCACAATTCGCACGTTGCTTGCTCTGCAGCCATCGCGCTAGCAGTCAGCCACACTCGTTGGCGCGTGCCGCCACAACTCAGAGGAGATTCCAATGAAGCGCCGAACCTTGCTGAAGGCCATGCCGGCCGCCGGCCTGCTTGCCAACGTGCCATGGACTGCGAACGCGCAGCAATCCGCTTGGCGCACCTTCGAGGTCGTCACGCGCGTCGAGATCGCCGCGCCGACCGGACAAGTGATGGTGTGGGTGCCGCTGCCGCTGTCGCAGGACACCGACTGGTTTCAGACCCTGGAGAACTCGGTCACCGGCAACTTCACCGTCAACAATGATGTGATCGAACCGAACTACCGCGCAGCGATAGGCACCGCGCTATTCAAGCCAAGCGAGGCCCAGCCAGTGTTTGAAGTAACGAGCCGTTTCCGCACGCGCGATCGCAAGGTCGATTTCAAGCCGGGCGCGGGAATGCTGGCGAGCGCCACGGAACAGGCAATTTATCTGAAGCCCACCGAATACATTCCGACCGACGGCATCGTGCGCGACACTGCGTCAAAGATCACGAAGGGCGCGCGCACCGATGTCAACAAGGCGCGCGCAATTTACGACTGGACGGTCGAGAACACCGAGCGCAATCCAACAACGCGCGGCTGCGGCGTCGGCGACGTCAAGGCGATGCTGGAAGGAAATAACCTGAACGGCAAATGCGCGGATTTAAATGCGTTGTTTGTTGCATTGGCGCGCGCCTCCGGCGTTCCAGCACGCGATGTGTACGGAGCTCGCGTAGCTGATTCAAAACGCGGCTACAAGAGTCTCGGCAAATCGGGCGACATCACGAAGGCCCAGCATTGCCGCGCTGAGTTCTATGCGCAGAACATCGGCTGGATCCCGGTCGATCCGGCCGATGTGCGCAAGGTCGTACTGGAAGAAAAGCCCGGGCTGACCCTGAGCGACGACGTCGTCAAACAAGCACGGTCGATGCTGTGGGGCGGCTGGGAAGGCAACTGGCTCGCGTACAACTATGCACACGACGTGCGCTTGCCGAATTCAGCCAAGGCGCCGGTGCCGTTCTTGATGTATCCGCAGGGCGAAAACGCACAGGGACGACTGGATAGCCTGGATCCGGAAAACTTCAAATACCGGATCACTGCACGCGAAATCGTCTGACAGCTGCGGCACTCGCGCTATTTCTTCGCCGGCGCATTCACGATCGGTGCCGGCGGACCGGAACGCTTGGTCGGCACATCGACAATCGGCGCTGGCGCCTCGCGCTGCTGGGGAGCCGAATCGGCCGGCGCGTCGCTGATCTTCTTCCCGGATTGCCGGACCGCGCCGCTGACTTCCGATAGCACCGCCTGACAATCGGCGTTTTGTCCGGGGCCGGTTTCAATCAATGGAATCAGCGCCAGCAGCGGATTCACAATCGCGAGCGCAACTGCGCCGGCGCCGCGCCCGATCGTTTGCGGCGACAGTGCGAAGTCCGAATCGCGAAACGTGCCGTACAGACGCACCGGGCCACGCAGAGACAGGATGCCCGCCTTCTTCGGCCGCGGGTCAAGCGTGATGTCAAAGCGCTCGGCGCCCAGATTGACGGTGCCGGCGCCGTTGATGCGCGACTCGTCCGTATCCAGCACGAACAGTTTCGACGTCGCCAAGCCGTCTTCGACGCCGAATGCCACCGCGCCGCAGCGAATCCGTGTCGGGCGATCGCCGCCGAACAGCAGCGGCAACACTTCGCCACCGTGCAGATTGACGAGCCACACGCCGAGTTCGGACACACGTCCGCCGGCCATGCCCGCATTGATCGTGCCGTCAGCGGTGGCCAGCATGTCGGCCACGGAGTTGCCGCGCCCTGCCAGACGAATCTGCGCCCCAAGCGAGCCGGTGCTGGTGTTCTTCACGGTTTCAAGCGTCGGAAACAACCGGTCGAGTCGTACGCGGCGCAGATCGATCGATGCCCTGGCAGCAATCGGATTGTTGCGCGCGTCCAGCGTAATCGTCGAAACCAGATTGCCGCCCGCCATTCCGAAGTTCATCGGATCGAGCACGAGCACGCCGCCGTTGAGTTTCAGATGTGTAAAAAAATCTTCGAGCGGAATCTGTTCGGGAATCTTCAACGTCGCCGCATTCAGGCGCACATCGGCATCCATTGCATTGAGCTTTTCGAGATTGAAGTCGTTGTCCGGAAATACTTTGCCCGGCGGCAGCATCGCCGAAGGCGGCCGACCTTTGCCCGCGGCAGGCGGTACGGCGCTCGCACCTTGACGACGCGGCAGACCCACCAGCGGACCAAGGTCGGCCAGGTCAAGGCTACGGCTCTTCAGCGTCGCAGTAAGTAGTGGCCGGGGCTGGCGACGCTCGAAACGCGCGTCACCTGCCAGATCGGTGTTGCCAATCACGCCCTTGAAGTTTTCATACGTGTAGACCTCGCCATTGCGCATCAGGCGGCCGGTGATGCGATACGCCGGCGTCTCCGGCAAGGCCACCGGCAATGTCGGATAGAGCGTGCCCAGGCTCGGCCCGCTGACGGACACCTGAGCGTCGATGCGGCTCAAGTCCCGAATATCGGCGACCTCACCTTCGGCGTTGATTGAAGTGCGTGCAGCACGCAGCGCGAGCCGAATCGGAAATGGTTCGCTCGATCCGCGCAGCGACAGCACGTTACCGGTATCGGCCGTTCCTTCGAATGGATTGCCACGCCATCGGCCCTTGAATGTCATTCGCGTCTGGTACGGGCCATCGACGCGAGTCACTCCCGCTGCGTCGACCTCGATGTTTTGTATCGCATCGCGATACGAAAGACTTGCGTCATCCAGCATGATCGATTGCACGGTGACGGTGCGAGTCAACGGCTCATCGTTCTTCTGGCGCAACTGCCAGTTCGCGCGGCCATCCTTGCCGCGCAACAGATTGACCTGCCCTTCGGTCAGCCCCACGTACTTGATGACGACTTCATCGGTCAGCAGCGAAGGCAGGCTCACCGAGATCACTAACTGACGCAACATTGCAAGCGGTTCGTCGCCGGCCCACGGCGCATTAGCGATCTCGATGTCGTCGATAACAACACGAGGTCCGCGCAACAATTCGACATCGAGGTGGCCGATCGTGACCGGACGACCGCTGCTTTCACTCAGGTAACGCTCGAGCGGGCTGCGGAACCAGTTCCAGTCGAAGATCGCGATGAATACGACAACTGCGAGTGCAATCGAGCCCACAACCCATGGCCAGCGTGGCGTGCGTGGGGTGCTCGACGCAGGGCCAACAGCAGGTCGCGATGGCGGATCAGTCGGCATTGTCATCCTATGGAAACGCAAGCGTCGTGCCCGCCGTGCGCAAGGAGTCTTCCTTGCTTACCCTCGTGTTCGGCGGCCCATTGAATCAGGGTGGATCGCCGTCAACTCAGCGTATTGTTTCGAGCAAATTTTCTCTGTCGCGAAACCATGGATCTCAAAACCGACCTGCAGCGCGCGCGCGCACACACCGATTCGTTGTTCGAGCTCGTCGCACGCGAGACTTTGTACGAGCGCCCAATTCCGGCCCGGCACCGGTTGATTTTCTATGTGGGGCATCTTGAGGCGTTCGACTGGAATCAGTTGGCGCGCGGTGTTCTCGGCAAGCCGTCATTCGACCCGACGTTCGATCAATTGTTCGAAGCGGGCATCGATCCGCCCCCCGGCCAGGCTCCGCAGGACACCCCGGCCGATTGGCCAAAGCTCGAAGCGGTACGCACCTACGGCGCCCGCGCCCGCGCCGCCGTCGATGACACCTGGAACCAAATTCCGGCCGACATGCAGCAAATGGTGGTCGAGCACCGCTGGATGCACGCGGAGACGATTTGCTATCTCCTGCATCAACTCGAGCCCGCGCTCAAAAGTCGGCCAGCCGTCGAGAAGCCGCGCGCCGCCTCGGCTCCGAGCAGTCCGTTCATCTCCATCCCCGCCGGTGCGGCGCAACTCGGGCAGCCCAATGGTGAATTCGGTTGGGACAACGAGTTTCCGTCCCATACGCAATCGGTGCCCGCGTTCGAGATCGGCAAGCACAAAGTAACGAATGGCGAATACTTGCGCTTCGTCGAAGACGGCGGCCCTGCACCGCTCTTCTGGCGCAAGCGCGACGGTGCATGGTGGCTGCGCCGCATGTTCGATGATGTGCCACTCTCGCTCAATGCACCGGTGTATGGAACGCATCAACAGGCAAGCGCGTACGCGAATTGGGCGAATGCTGCGCTGCCGACCGAAGCCGAGTGGCATCGCGCGGCCTACGGCAATGACGAGCGCGCATTTCCATGGGGCAACGCGACGCCGAACGGCGTGCACGGCAACTTCGACTTCGTCGAGTGGGACCCGGTTGCCGTGACCGCGCATCCGGCCGGCGATAGCGCGCATGGCGTGTCACAGATGATCGGCAACGGCTGGGAATGGACTTCGACGCCGTTCGCAGGGTTCCGCGGGTTCGAACCGAGCTCGTACTACCCGGGCTACTCGGCCAATTTTTTTGACGACGAGCACTACGTGCTCAAGGGCGGCTCACCGGTGACGTCGCGCAAGCTGCTTCGCCGCTCGTTCCGAAACTGGTTTCGTGCGGACTATCCGTACGTGTTTTCGACGATGCGGCTGGTGCGGCGTTAGGCCGCTGCCAGCGCTACTGTGAAGCTGCACTGTCCGTCGGTATACAGTTGAACCGATCGATAACCTGCCTGCTTGAGCAGTTGCCGCACACTTTCGGGCGTGTACTTGTAGGAGTTCTCGGTGTGGATGCGATCGCCGGCCGCAAATGCCCGCTCGGCCGCCGGCCAACGCACCGTTAGATCGCGGCGTGCTTCAACGTGCATCTCGACACGTGAACTGACTGGGTCGAAGAACGCGATGTGGCGCCAGTCGGCAACATCGAAGTTGCTGCCCAATAGTGCGTTGACATTGCGAAGCACGTTCAGATTGAACGCCGCGGTCACGCCCAGCGGATCGTCGTAGGCAAGGTCCAAAAGCCGCTTTTCCTTGACGAGATCGACACCCAGCAACAAATACCCATCGTCGCCGCACGCCGCGCGCGTTCGCCGCAAGAACGCAAGCGCTTGTTCGGGCACGAAGTTACCGATCGACGAGCCGGGATAGAAAAGTGCTCGCGGTCCGCGTGCGACTTCTGCGGGAAGTTCGATTGACTGCGTGAAGTCCTGCGCAATGCCCATGATCGAGTGCTGTGGGTTGCGCTCCGCGAGCACGTTCAGTCGGTCGCGCAGAAAATCGGCTGCGATATCGATCGCGACGTACTGTGCTGGCGCCAGCCAACCGAACAGCCGCTCGGCCTTTTCGCAATTGCCGGCACCCAGGTCGATCAGCACACAGCCCGGCCCGATGCGTGCAGCGATCTCGTGCACGTGTGCATCGACGACTGCGCGCTCGGTGCGAGTCAGCGGATACTCAGGCAGCTCGCAAATTGCCTCGAACAGTCGAGACCCGACTGCGTCATAAAAATATTTCGGCGGTATGAACGCTTGGGGTTCGAGCAGCGCGTCGGTCAGCTCAGCGCGCGGATCGACCGTCGCCGCGAGCAGGTCAATAAATTGTGGCGCAATGCGCGGTGGAGCGAGGACTTCGTCGGGAACCATTGATCGGATTTTACGACGGTCTGCTAATACGGGTGCGTGGTCGCATACAAGCCGGCGCCATGCAGCGTGCGCAGCACTTCGTCGATGTGATCCGGCCCGCGTGTCTGCAGCACGAATTCAAGCTCGGCGTTTTGCACCGGCAAGGTCGTGAATGCGCGCTGGTGTTGGACTTCCTCGATGTTGGCGCCAGCCTGTCCTATTAACGTCGCCGCGCGCGCGAGCTCCCCCGGGATGTCGCGCGTGTGCACGCGGATGCGAGCCAGTCGACCGGCACGAACCATGCCGCGCTCGATGATGTCGGCCAGCACCATCGGATCGATATTGCCGCCGCACAAGATCAACCCGACCTTGCGGCCGGCAAAGCGCTCGCGATGCCGCATCATCGCCGCCAGCCCTGTGGCACCGGCGCCTTCGACCACGGTCTTCTCGATTTCGAGCAGCATCACGATTGCGTGTTCGATGTCACCTTCGGACACAAGCACCACGTCGTTGACCAGCTTCTTCACGATTGGCAGAGTCAGATCGCCGGGGTGCTTGACGGCGATCCCTTCGGCCAGGGTCGCATTCGCCGACGGCATCTCGACGCCTTTGAACGCGGCGTACATCGACGGGAACTGATCGGTCTGCACGCCGACGATATCGATCGCAGGCTTGATCTGGCGTGCCGCCACCGCGATGCCCGAGATCAACCCGCCGCCGCCGATCGCGACGCACAGGCAATCAATGTCAGGCTGCTGCGCCAGCATTTCGAGTGCGATCGTGCCCTGGCCGGCGATCACGTCGGCGTCGTCATACGGATGCACCATCGTCAGCGCACGCGAGCTCGCCAGTCGTGCGGCTTCCGTCTTCGCATCATCGAAAGTATCCCCCGAGAGCACGACCTCGGCGCCAAAGCCGCGCGTGCGTTCTATCTTCACCATCGGCGAAAAGCGCGGCATCACGATCACTGCGGGCACGCCGAGCCGCTGCGCGTGATACGCGACGCCCTGCGCGTGGTTGCCGGCGGACACCGCAATCACGCCCTTCATTCCACTCGTGCGCTGCTGCTGCGACAGCAACGAAAGCTTGTTCAGCGCGCCGCGCTCCTTGAACGACGAGGTGAACTGCAGATTCTCGAACTTCAGGTAAACGTCGGCGCCGGTGATCTGCGACAGTGTCTGCGAATGCAGGCATGGCGTGTTCTCGACGTGCCCGGCAAGCCGCGCCTGCGCAGCAAGGATGTCGTTAAATGTGACTGCCGATTTGTCCAATGCGCTGCTTGCCCGAGTGGGGTCGCGATTGTAGCGAGCGCGCATTGCGCACCGCTCCGTAGAATCATCGACATGTTGTCTGTCGAAGGCCTGGTCAAACGGTTCGGTGCGCGCACGGTGCTCGATGGACTCGGCCTGAAGGTCGCGGCCGGCGAATACGTCGCAATCGTCGGCGAATCCGGCTCAGGCAAATCGACATTGCTGAATCTGATTGCAGGCCTTGATCGACCCGACTCAGGAACCGTTGCGGTCGACGGCGCCAACCTGGCCGCAATGAACGACGAGCACCGCACGCTGACGCGGCGCGCTAGGCTCGGCTTCGTATTTCAGTCGTTTCACATCCTGCCGCATTTGACGGTCGCGCAGAATGTCGAACTGCCGCTGGTACTGCTTGGTGTCGCGCGAGATGCGCGCGCTGAGCGCGTAGCGGAACTGCTGGCCGCGGTCGGCCTTGGCGATCGTGGTGACAGCATGCCGCGCGAGCTGTCCGGTGGCGAGTTGCAGCGCGTTGCGGTTGCGCGGGCGCTGGTACATCGCCCCGCCCTGATCCTTGCCGATGAACCGACCGGCAATCTCGATCCGGACACTGCGCAAACGGTATTAAGCCTGCTGGCGCGCGAGATTCGCTCGCGCGGCGCCGGCGGCGTGCTGGTAACGCATTCCGAAGTGGCCGCGCAATCGGCGGATCGCATCATGGTGCTCGACCATGGGCGACTGCGGTCGCCCGCCTGACGATGTTCTGGCTGGCGTGGCACGTGATCGCCGGCTACGCGCGGCAGCACCGGCTGCGTACGCTGGTGCAGATCATCGCGATTGCGGTCGGCGTAGCGCTCGGCTACGCCGTGCAGTTGATCAATACATCGGCGCTGAATGAATTTTCATCTGCGGTGCGCTCGGCCACCGGTCAGGCGGACGCATCGATCACGGGTCCGGCCGCAGGATTTGATGAGCGCGTATTGGAGCGCGTGATTGCGCATCCGGCCGTCGAGCTTGCAAGTCCGCGGCTGACGGTCAGCGCAGCGGTGCTTGATAGCGGCGCTCGCCTCGAGAAAATGAGCGCGCCGCTGCTGACGATCATCGGGCTCGACGCGTTTCGCGCAGCGGCACTGTCATCGACACTCTTGCCGGTGCCGGCGCGCACCGATTCGCGTTTTGCATTGCTCGACGACGGCATCTTCCTCTCGCCCGCAGCGCTGCAGAAGCTCAAGCTCGACGTTGACGATGTTTTGCGCGTGCAAGTCGGCGACCGCGTCGTCGAGTTGACGGTCGTCGGCACACTGCCCGGTGCACCGGACGAGCAACTGATCGGTGTAATGGATCTCGGTTTCGCGCAGTGGCGGCTCGATCGGCTCGGCACGCTGACCCGCATCGATCTGAAACTGACGCCCGGCACAACGCCCGCGTCCGTTGCGCAAGCGCTTGCGCTGCCGCCCGGTGTGTCGTTGACGAGTACCGACACCGAAGCCACTCGTGTTTCGAATCTGTCGCGCGCTTATCGCGTCAACCTCAGTGTGCTGGCGTTAGTAGCGCTGTTTACCGGCGCATTTTTGGTGCTGTCGCTGCAAGCGCAAGCGACGGTCGCGCGCCGCTCTCAACTGGCGTTTTTGCGAGTGACCGGAGTAACCGCGCGCCAGGTTCAATCACTACTGATCGGCGAAGCCCTCCTGCTCGGCGCAGTCGGCAGCGCGCTCGGGCTGGCGCTCGGCGCAGCGCTCGCAGCGTTGAGCCTGCAACTGCTGGGCGGCGATCTGGGCAGCGGATTTTTTTCGGGCACGCGACCTGAAGTTGAATATTCGGCTGCATCGCTCGCTGCATTTTTTGGCCTCGGCCTCGCGGCGGCAGTCGCCGGCAGCTGGCTACCCGCGCGCGATGCCGCACGCACTTCGCCCGCGC
>CAZKNV010000041.1:0-9690 GCA_964554145.1 uncultured Burkholderiaceae bacterium | reverse complement strand
CGCCGCTGTTTCCATGGCTGATGAAGGATTTCAATCTGTCGTATACCGAGGCCGGGTTGTTGATGACAACGTTCTTCGTCATCAGCGGTATTGGCCAGGCCCTTGCAGGATTTGTCGTCGATAAGGTCGGATCGCGGCCAGTGTTGTTCTTCGGCATTGGCTTGCTCGCGCTATCCGGCGTGATACTGGGCCTGTCGAACAGCTATTGGATGCTGATGCTGACCGCCGCCGTCGCAGGGCTGGGCAACAGCATCTTTCATCCGGCCGATTTCACCTTGCTTAATCGGCGCGTCGCGCAGCCGCGGCTGGGGCACGCGTTTTCGGTGCACGGCCTTTCAGGAAACCTCGGCTGGGCAGCGGCGCCGGTGTTCATGGCCGGCATCGCGAGCGTTGCGGGCTGGCAGGCGGCCGGATTCGCAGCAGCTGCAGTAGGTGGCATCGTTCTCGTGATTTTATTGCTGCGGCGATCGATGCTTGAGTATGCCGCGGCGGAATTGGTCGTACCGAGTCATGCCGAAATTGCGGCCGGCGCCGGCACCAAGACCAATCAATTGAGCTTTCTGCGGTCAACGCCGGTGTGGCTGTGCTTCGCGTTCTTCTTTTTCATCACCGCAGCGTTCGGCATCCTGCAGAACTATGCGCCGGCGATTCTCGGCAATGTCTACGGAATGTCGCTGGTCGTTGCGACGGGCGCTTTGACCGCCTATCTGCTGGGCAGCGCAGCCGGGACGATCACCGGCGGATTTCTTGCTTCGCGTAGCGATCGCAATGATCGCCTGATTGCGGTCGCGTTAGGTTTCAGCGCACTGATGGCTTTGTTGCTGGCTTCGGGGCAAATCGGTTCGGCGCTGGTGCTTCCGATCATGGCGCTAATGGGCTTCGGCGTGGGTACCGCAGGGCCGAGTCGCGATCTGCTGGTGCGGCGCGCGGCTACCGGTCAGTTCGGCAAGACTTCGTTCGGCCGTATCTATGGCTTCGTGTATTCCGGTTTGGATGTCGGGCTTGCGCTGTCACCGCTGGCATTTGGCCCGTTGCTCGACGCCGGCCAGTTTCAGGCGGCGCTCATTGCGGTCGTGGTGTTGCAGGTAGCAGCGCTGATCACAGCGATGCGAGTCGGCGCTGCGGCACGCGCGCCCGTTGCCGCTTAGGTTGCGCTACAGCGCCAGACTGAAGGCGGCAAAAACAAAGAGCGCGCACGCCATCAGCAGCGCGAATGCGCGCCAGCCGTGCTTGGAAAAATCGGCGCCTGATTCATTCAGCAGAAACCCTGAGAAGCCGCCGACGATAAATGACAGCGAGCCTTCGCTGGCCCACACGCCGGAGTTCAGCGAATCCGCCATCTCGACGATCGCAATCGCGGCCAGCGTAAAGCCGAGCATTCGTATCAGGCCCATCAGCGATGGGGCGCTTAGTTGGATGCCAAGGACGTTCATGGTGTTTGCAGTGTTAAGTACGAAAGCTTTTTGCGTGCGCTATTAGTCAGTGACGGAAATGTGGCATATCGGGTTGACTTAGTTACGAACGAAATGCTTGGGCAGATGCATCCAATTTCAGCGCGCATTCTTGTGCCGCATCTTTGCTAATCGATCGCGTTTCATTTGCCGCAGCCCGTTTCGCAATCCGAAATGACGACTATTGCAGAGCAACAGGCGGCTTTTCAAACAGCCGAACGGCTTTGCGCATAGCGGAAGAGTTGCGGCAAGTGATTGTTATAAAACGATAAATAAAAACTCTTATAAAAGTTATCTTGGTTGCTGCATCGCGTAAGCGCTCGTACGCTTCGTGCTATTCGTTTTCCATCAATCAACCGCCCAACGATTTCGGGCTTTTCAGCGGGAGCGAGGCATGACGGCACGCGAACTTGACGCGCAGCGACTTCAAAAGGAGTGGAACGAGAGCGCTCGCTGGAAGGGAATCAAGCGGGGCTACGGTGCGGAAGACGTGGTGCGCCTGCGTGGCTCGATGCAGGTCGAACATACGTTGGCGAAGACCGGTTCCGAAAAGCTGTGGCGGCAGTTGAACGACGAGCCGTTTGTTAACGCTCTCGGCGCGCTGACAGGTAATCAGGCGATGCAGCAGGTGAAAGCCGGGCTGAAAGCGATTTACCTGTCCGGCTGGCAAGTTGCGGGCGACGCGAATCTGGCCGGCGAGATGTATCCGGATCAATCGCTTTATCCGGCCAACTCCGTTCCGGCAGTGGTCCGCCGCGTTAACAATACGTTTACTCGCGCGGATCAAATCCAGTGGATGGAAGGCAAGAACCCGGGCGATGCCGGCTACGTCGACTACTTTGCGCCGATCGTCGCGGATGCGGAAGCCGGGTTTGGTGGCGTTCTCAATGCGTTTGAGCTGATGAAGTCGATGATCGAAGCAGGCGCGGCCGGCGTGCACTTCGAGGATCAATTGGCATCGGTGAAGAAGTGCGGGCACATGGGCGGCAAGGTACTGGTGCCGACGCGCGAGGCGGTGGCGAAACTGGTCGCCGCGCGACTGGCGGCTGACGTGTGCGGCGTGCCGACGTTACTGGTTGCGCGCACTGATGCCGAGGCGGCCGATCTCGTTACCTCGGATGTCGACGAGAACGACATGCCGTATCTGACCGGCGAACGCACCGTTGAAGGTTTTTATCGCACTAAGCCGGGTCTGCAGCAGGCAGTGTCGCGCGGCCTTGCCTACGCGCCGTACTCCGATCTGGTGTGGTGCGAAACAGGCAAGCCGGACCTGGCCTATGCGAGATCGTTTGCAGAAGCGATCCACAAGCGCTTCCCAGGGAAAATGCTCGCGTACAACTGTTCGCCGTCGTTCAACTGGAAAAAGAATCTGGACGATTCGACGATCGCTCGCTTCCAGAAAGAGCTGGGCGCGATGGGCTACAAGTTCCAGTTCATCACTTTGGCCGGTTTTCATTCCCTCAATTACTCGATGTTCAGTCTGGCGTACGGCTATGCGCGCCACCAGATGAGTGCCTTTGTCGAATTGCAGCAAGCGGAGTTTGCGGCGGCCGACCAGGGATTTACCGCGGTCAAGCACCAGCGTGAAGTCGGCACCGGTTACTTCGATGCAGTCACGACGACGATCGAGCGCGAATCTTCGACTGGGGCATTGAAAGGCTCGACCGAGGACGAGCAATTCTTCGATCGAAAGGCGGACAAGAAAGCCGCCTGACCGAACAGCTTCTAAACTAGCGGACTATGAGCGCTGACTCCGCTGTCCTGTTCGACGTTTTCGGAACGCTGCTCGACGTTTATTCGGTCACGCGCCGCGCCGAAGAATTGTTTCCCGGACATGGCGAGCCACTGGCCCGGTTATGGCGCCAGAAGCAGATTGAATACTCGCAGCTGCGCACGATGTCCGGCCGCTATGCAAGCTTCTCCGAAGTCACGCGTGACGCGCTCGAGTATTCACTGCAGGCGCTGAAGCTGGACGCGCTGCCTGCAGATGCAGCGCGCCTGCTCGACGAATACAAGCATCTCGCGCCATTTGCCGATGTCGCGCCCGCGCTGACGCGTTTGCACGACGCTGGCGTGCGGCTCGGTGTGCTTTCCAATGGCGACTCGGAGATGCTCGAAACTGCGCTCGTCACTTCCGGACTGCATCGTTACATCGACGTGGTGTTGTCTGCGGAGCAAGTGCGCGCATTCAAGACATCGCCGTCGGTCTATGCACTCGGGCCGCGCGCGCTGAAACTGCAACCGCATCAGATCGTGTTCGTCTCGAGCAACTGCTGGGACGCATGCGGCGCGGCGTGGTATGGCTACACGAGCTTCTGGGTTAACCGCGCCGATGCACCGCTCGAGCATCTTGGTGTGAAGCTCAACGGAACAGGCAGGAGCTTGACCGACGCCGCACAGTTTGTGCTGCAGGATGTTCATCACGGGAGAGAATTATCAGCATGACCAAGAGCGAGGGCGTTGCGATCAACGCTCCGATGGAGCCGGCGTATGAAGACATCCTGACGCCGGAAGCGCTGACACTGATTGCAAAACTGCATCGTCAGTTTGAACCGCGCCGCCGCGAGCTGCTGGCCCGGCGCGCCCAACGTGCAAAGGCACTCGATGCCGGCGCGCGGCCGGACTTTCTGGCGGAAACGAAGCATGTGCGCGAAGGCAACTGGACGATTGCGCCATTGCCGCGCGATCTGCAACGCCGCAGAGTCGAGATCACCGGTCCGGTCGAGCGCAAGATGGT
Source organism: uncultured Burkholderiaceae bacterium (assembly GCA_964554145.1). Classification (GTDB taxonomy): domain Bacteria; phylum Pseudomonadota; class Gammaproteobacteria; order Burkholderiales; family Burkholderiaceae_F; genus JACCZX01. Next base: position 5,502 of record CAZKNV010000041.1, on the reverse strand, counting down.
CATCAACGCGCTGAACTCCGGTGCCGACGCGTACATGACCGATTTCGAGGACAGCAACGCACCGACCTGGCCCAATCAGATCATTGGTCAGATCAACCTGATGCAGGCGGTTCGCCGCAGCATTTCGATGCAACAGGGTGGCAAGACGTATGCGCTGGACGATGAGGTAGCAGTCCTCATCGTGCGCCCGCGCGGCTGGCATCTCGACGAAAAGCACATGACGGTCGGCGGCGAGCGTGTATCGGGCAGCATTTTTGACTTTGCGCTTTTTATGTTCCACAACGCGACGGAGCTGATCGCACGCGGCAGCGGGCCATATTTTTACTTGCCGAAAATGGAGTCGCATCTCGAGGCGCGACTATGGAATGACATCTTCGTCGCAACGCAAGAAGAACTCGGCATCCCGCACGGAACGATCAAGGCCACCGTACTGATCGAAACGATTCTGGCGGCGTTCGAGATGGACGAAATCCTGTACGAGCTGCGCGAACACTCAGCAGGATTGAACGCCGGCCGTTGGGATTACATCTTTTCGTGCATCAAGAAGTTCAAGGTCGACAAGAACTTCGTGCTCGCCGATCGCGCGAAAGTCACGATGACGGCGCCGTTCATGCGTGCCTATGCATTGCTGTTACTCGCAACCTGCCACAAGCGCAACGCACCGGCAATGGGTGGCATGAGCGCACTGATTCCGATCAAGAACGACCCGGCAAAGAACGAAGCCGCGATGGCGGGCGTGCGCGAAGACAAACAACGCGACGCGACCGACGGCTACGACGGCGGCTGGGTCGCCCATCCGGGCCTGGTGCCGATCGCGATGGAAGAGTTCGTCAAAGTGCTCGGCGATCGCCCGAATCAGATCGACAAGAAGCGTGACGATGTGCATGTCACTGCAGACGATCTGCTGAACTTCAAGCCCGACGCGCCGATTACGGAGGCGGGTTTGCGGATGAATATCAACGTCGGCATCCATTATCTCGGTTCATGGCTTGCCGGTAACGGATGCGTGCCGATTCACAACCTGATGGAAGACGCAGCAACGGCAGAAATCAGCCGCTCGCAGGTCTGGCAATGGATCCGCTCACCGAATGGCGTGCTGGAGGACGGCCGCAAGGTGACCGCCGAACTGCTGCGAACACTGATTCCCGAAGAGCTTGCAAAGGTCAAGGCAGCGGTCGGCCCGGATTCGCCCACTTACGATCACGCCGCACGGATCTTCGAAGAAATGAGCACGCAGCAATCCTTCGCCGAGTTTTTGACCTTGCCGCTGTACGAGGAGATCGCCTAGTTTCCCCAGTTGCGCAAGGTTCGCGCAGCGCCGGCGTATCAAAATGATTTCTGCCCGCACGAGGGCAGGTGATCCCGCGCCCGCTGGGTCTGGTCGGCATCATCGTTCCATGGAACTACCTGTGTTCCTGGCGGTAGGCACGTTAGCCTTGAGGAGCAACCTATCTTGAGCAGTCGGCCAATGCAGAAGTACGAAGGCAGTTGTCATTGCGGTGCCGTGCGCTTCGAGATCGAAACTGACTTTCCGGAACTCACCACGTGTGACTGCTCAATTTGTCGGCGCAAGAATGCACTCATGGTGAAGGTCCACGAAAGCAAGTTTCAGATCCTGTCGGGCGAAGAATCGCTTACCGAGTACCAGTTCCACACGAAGACTGCTCGCCACTATTTCTGCAGAATCTGTGGCATCTATCCCTTTCATCGCAAACGCGTCGCGCCCGACAATCTCGGCATCAACGTCTTCTGCCTGCGCGGGTTCGAGCCAATGGGCATTCCAGTGCGTCAGGCAGTCGGTGCTGCAATGACATGAGTGCAACGCGGCGGGCGTACTCTGGAGAGCAGCGTCAGAAAGCCGGCGCTGTCGCGTAAATCGCGCCCGTCATCCCACGCGCTGCGTCTCGGCCGGAGGTGTGTTGATGTTGGCGAAAGCTTCGACATCGTCGAAGTCGACAGGCACTGCATGCAGCGATGCCAGCCAACGGTGCATCGTGCGCTCGCCGGAAGTTATCGAGCTTGCGAGCGAGCCAGCGGCGCTGTTCCTAATCATCGCGAACACCGGTTGCAATGCGCCGGCAACACGCGCGCACGACGCAACTGCTTCGGTGTCGTTGGCGGCTCGCGCAAGACGTTCCACCAGGTCATGTGGAAAGTGCGGCGCGTCGCATGGAACGATCGCAATCCAGTCCGTCCGTGCGTGGCGTAATCCACCGAGAACGCCGATCAACGGCCCTGCATAGTCTTCGGCGACAACCTTCGCATCGGCATCGGTCACGATATCGGTGATCTCGCGGTAACGTTCGATATTACGATTGGCGGAAATCAGAACAGATTGCACCTGCGGCGCAAGCCGTTCGACGGCGTGAGCGATCAAAGGGCGGCCACGATAGTCGATCCAGCCTTTGTCGGCGCCGCCCATGCGCTCGCCGCGCCCGCCCGCCAGTATCAGGCCGGTGATCTGTTGTCTGTCAAAGGCCATTGAGCGGCGTCAGCCGCCGATGTACGACATTTCGACCTTCGGCATTTTTGCGGTCGCCTCGGTGCGCAGCTCCGAATAGCGATCGTCGCGCATGCTCCAGATGTTGCCGATCGCAGCTTCGAGCTGCTCGTCGGTCTGCGCGGGATGTTGCTGATCGCCGCGCAGCGAGGTGCGCAGGTCGTAACCGTGGTTGGCGAACAGGCACAGATAAAGCTTGCCCTCGGTCGACAGGCGAGCGCGGGTGCAATCGCGGCAGAACGCCTGTGAAACGCTGGAGATCACGCCGATCTCGCCTTGGCCGTCACGATAGCGCCAGCGCTCGGCGACTTCGCCGGTGTAATTGGCGTCGATCGGCTCGACTGGAAACGCTTCGGCGATTCGCTGCACGACTTCGGCAGACGGCACCACTTCATCCATGCGCCAGCCGTTCGATGTGCCCACGTCCATGTACTCGATGAATCGCACGATGTGGCCGGTGCCCCTGAAGTGGCGCGCCATCGGGATGACTTCGTGTTCGTTGACGCCGCGTTTGATCACCATGTTGACCTTGATCGGCGTCAAACCCGCGGCTGCGGCTGCATTGATGCCTTCCAGCACGTCTCGCACTGGAAAATCCACATCGTTCATGCGCCGAAAAGTCGCATCGTCGACCCCGTCGAGTGAAACGGTAATTCGTTTCAGGCCGGCGTCTGCGAGCTGCTGAGCCTTGCGCGCGAGCACCGAGCCGTTGGTCGTCAAGGCGATGTCGAGCTGGTTGCCGTCGCGCGTTTTCATCGGCGCCAGCATCGCGATCAACTTGTGCAGGTCCTTGCGCAGCAGCGGCTCGCCACCGGTCAGCCGGATCTTTTCGACACCGTGCCGCACGAACGCCTGCGCGAGCCGCGCGATTTCTTCGAATGTCAGCAGCTCGGAATGGCGAAGAAAGCGATAGTCGGAATCGAAAACTTCCTTCGGCATGCAGTAAGTGCAGCGAAAGTTGCACCGATCGGTGACCGATATGCGCAGATCGCGCAACGGACGACCGAGCCGGTCCGCGATGTGGCCCGTAGCCGGCCGGTCCGGTTGATCATCGATCGCGCGCGGCGGCGCCATCGGCACCCGGGAATCGATCAGCGGAATTACACGACCTGTCATGCAGCGATGTTACCGCTGGACGGCGTGCCAGGTCGCGCCGGCCCTATTGCAAAGCCGGCCGCGCGCCTGTCTGCGTGGTCGCGGCCGGTTGTGGGTGCTTGGCGCTGTGCTCTGCTAAACGCCAGCGCGCTCTTCAGGCTTACCGCCGGTTTCAACTTGCACCAGCGGAGCATCTTCGAGCGGCGGTAACGTTGGCCGCTCGCGCCGTGGACGTACCGGCGCCGGCTCTGCGGCCAGTTTCGCCTGCGTTTCGGCATGCTTATCAGCGGCAGTCTGGACCAGCGTTAAACCTGCGCTCTGTAACACCGGCTGCAAGTCATCGATCAGGAGCGGCGCCGGCTGAACTACCGGCAAGGCGATGATGGTCGGTGTGCTGACCAACGGCGGCACGCGCACCGCGGTGATGTGGCTGACCACGACGGTGTCAGGTGGAGGCTCGCTAGGCAGCACTGTGGGCAACATCGCCTCTGGCATCAGCGGTGTCTGATGTTGCGGCTGACTGAGCAGCGCCTGCTCGACAGGCTCCTCCTCATCGGCGTTGTTGACCGTGACATCGCTGTTGTCATTCCCAGCGGACGCTGTGGTTGACGTTGCATCGGCTCCGCTTTCGGCGCTGCGTCCGCCGCGGCCACGCCGGCGCCGCCTTCTGCGGCCGCGTTGATCGTCTTGCGACTCATCGCGCGGCGCTTCGGCGGCCACTGTATCTGCGGTGACCAGCGCACCGATCGAAGGTGACGGGCCAATATCCTCGGGCATTGTTATGCGCTCGGCCGGCTCGACCACGATCGGCTTGTCTTTCTCCGGTCGAGTGCGCGGCTTACGCTTCTCGGCTGCCTCGTCCGCACCACGCGCATGCTGTTGCGGCGCGCGTTCGGACCGCGCCTTGCCATCAGCCTTCGACGCTGCGGGGCGGCGCTCCTCGGTTCGTTTCGACTCGTGCTCGCCCTGACGTGCATCGCCTTCTCTCTTGCCATCGCGTCGCTCGCCGCGCCTGCCATCGCGCCGGCCGTCGCGTCGACCGTCACCATTGCCGCGGCCACGCCGCCGCTCGTCGCGACCCTGGTCGCCACGCGCAGTCTTCGCGCGAACCGGTGTGGGCGGTACCACGATGGGTGCAGGCTCCGCAGCGTCGCTGCCGGTAAAGAACGCAACGATGCGATCCCACAGCCCGCCCTTGGCCGTTCGCATGGGCGGCGGCAAGGGCAGCGATGCTGCCGCCTGCGTCGGAACCACCGGCGCCGGTGTCTCTGGCACGATGCCTTTAACCACCGCCTCCTGCCGCGCGCGAGCGCGCTCATCGTCGGCCTTGCCGCGCAGATACGGCGTATCGGTACTCGGCGCGAGCTCTGCTGCGCGTTCGAAGCTCGCTTTACCCACATCGAGCCGCGCGTCGTCGTGCTTCAGGCGCTCGATGTGATAGTGCGGCGTATCGAGAAACTTGTTCGGGATCAACACGACAGAAAGCCGCAGCCGCGCTTCGATTTTCGCGATGTCCGCGCGCTTTTCGTTCAGCAGATAGCTCGCGACTTCGACCGGCACCTGCGCGTGTACGGCCGCCGTGCCTTCCTTCATCGCTTCCTCTTGCAGGATGCGCAGGATGTGCAGCGCGGAGCTTTCTGTGTCTCTGATCACGCCGACGCCGTTGCAGCGCGGGCACGTCACGTGGCTGCCTTCGTTTAGCGCGGGGCGTATGCGCTGCCGCGACAGCTCCATCAAGCCGAAGCGCGAGATCTTGCCCATCTGCACTCGGGCGCGGTCGTAGTGCAATGCATCCTTTAGACGGTTCTCGACCTGCCGCTGATTTTTCAAGTCCTCCATGTCGATGAAGTCGATGACGATCAGTCCACCGAGGTCGCGCAGCCGCAACTGCCGCGCAACCTCATCGG
>CAZKNV010000040.1:0-9823 GCA_964554145.1 uncultured Burkholderiaceae bacterium | reverse complement strand
CCCGGTGCGCTCGGCGGCTGCGAGCGCCGCACAGAACTTGCCCGCAAACACCTTCGACAGTGCGTGCACCGGAAACAGGAAGTGGTCCGAACGCGCCGGCGCGCGCCAGCACCCATCGGAGTCGAGCGCACCGCAGGTGATGAGCGCGTGGGCGTGCAGGTGCAGCCGCAACTCCTGCGTCCAGGTGTGCAGCACCAGCGTGAAGGCGGCCTGCCCGCCGAGCCAGCGCGTGTTGGCCGCGAACTCGGTCAGGGTCACCGCCGTGCACGACAGCACCGTTTCGTACACCCAGCGCGGATGCTGGCGCGCCAGCGGGTTGAGCTCGTGCGGCAGCGTGAACACCAGGTGCGCATAGGGCACGTTGAGCAACTCGGCCATGCGGGCGCGGCGCCACGCGTCGGCCGCCGGCTTCTGGCAGCGCGGGCAATGGCGGTTACGGCACGAATGCCAGCGCCATTGCTCGGCGCCGCAGCCGTCGCACGCCAAGCGCTGCCCGCCCAGCGCCGGGGTGCGGCAACCCACGATGGCGCGCCATGCCCGCGCCTGTGCACCGCTCAATGCGTGCGCGGCAAGATACTGCGGCCCGAAGTGCGCCAGTACCGCGGCCAGGGTGGCCGACATCGCGTGACCCGGGTCAGGTCACGGTTCAGTGCAGGCTCGGCGTGGGCAAGCCGGCCAGCAACGCCAGCGGTGCGCGGTGCGCGCCATCGGGCGCATCCGGCCGCGCCAGGTGCAGGTAGCGCGCGGTCGTGCTCACCTGGCCGTGGCCGAGCCACTGCGAGATGCTATGCAGATCGACTCCGGCCTCCAGCAGGTGCGTGGCATAGCAATGGCGCAGGCTGTGGATGCCGCCGGCCTTGCTGATGCCGGCCGCAGCGCGCGCGCGGTGATACCAGCGCTGGGCCTGCTCGATCGCCAGCGGCCGGCTCGCATCGGTGGCCGCCGCGAACAACCACGGGCATGGCCGCACCGCCTGCCAATACCGACGCAGCAGATCGAGCAGCTCGGCGCTCAGCGGCACGTAGCGATCCTTGGCACCCTTGCCCTGCACCACGCGCACGCACATGCGGTCGGCCGCGCTGTCGATATGCGCGACGTGCAACGCGCACAGTTCGCTCACGCGCAGGCCCAGCGCGTAGGCGCAACTGAGCAGGGTGCGGGCCTTGAAGTGCGGCGCGCACGCCAGCAGCCGCGCTATCTCCTCACGCGACAGGATCTCGGGCAGCTTCTGCGGTGCCCGCGCGAGCGGAATCTGGAACGCCGCGCCGTCGTGGCCCAGCACAGTGCCGTAGAAAAAGCGAAACGCGCAGCCGGCCTGGTTGACGGTCGAACGCGACAACCGACGCGTTTGCACCAGGTGCAACAGATACTGCTGCACCTGCTCGTTGCTCAGTCGGTCCGGGCTGCGCCGGTAGTGCCGGGCCAGCCTTGCCACCGCGTCGATGTAAGCGTCTTGCGTGCGCGCGGCTTTGCCGTGCAGCACCAGCGCATCGTGCATGCGTTGCCGAAGTGCAGTCATCGTCGTCTCCTCGATCAGGTGCGGGCACATGCCCGCATCGATCAAGGTACGACTGCGGCAACAACCTCCAACCGCCGATCAGTTCCCACCGCGATAGCGGTTTAGTTCAACTTGATTTATCTGTGTGTTTTGACTGATAACCGGGTGCGCTCGGTCTTATTAACCATATCTTCCATCCGACCGGACACGCTTGTCCAGCGCGGCATTGCAGGTGGGCGCTGTAAAAAGATACAGGTATAACTCACCAGAAAAACTGGCAGTTTTGATGCTACGCCCAGCGCACCTCAACGTCTGCGACCGGCTGAATCTCGACCTTGAAGGCAACCAAAAGCATCCCATCTCCTCGTTTCGCGGCCGAGCGTCAGCGCCGATTGCGCGGGTGATTACTTGCCGTGCGCTCGTTGCCGCGCTTGTAGTTGCCGGTGAGACGGGCCATCAGTTGCTGCCCGTCCTTGAACTCGCCCGCTTCGACTTCGGCGATGAAGTCATGTGCTTGCGTGCCGCGCAGCGTGGACGCGAGCTTGCCATGGTGCAGCAGCTCGACATCGCCGTTCTGGCGCGTGCGATAAGTGAACCCCAAGTCGCCGCTGCGCGAGGCGGGACCTGACGATGCATGACTTTCACTCATTTGACTCTGGCCTTTCGGCTTAGCCGTTTCTGGTCAGTTGTATCGATCCTCAACGCTGCCAGCTTTGAGATCATCGCGCATCGATAAGTGCATCCCGCCTTTAACGTCGCATGGCCAGCGTGCTCTGTGCGCTTGTGCCAAACCTCAGACGCCATCCATTCAGTGAAACAGCGCATCGGTTATCGCATATTTCTAGTTAGTGGCGATGAAGTGTCGCCGCTGACCAAAACGGCGTTCGACGAATTCTATTTCGGCCGGCGGGCGGTGTTGCGAAACTTTGCCGGCAAGACCGTCGACATCGCTACCGTCGTATGCAGGCTGGAAAACACAAAGCTGAGGGAGGTCGTGCGCATTTACTGCCAGCGCTTTCGGGTCAAGGGCGACGGCTCGATTGACGAGGCGCACATTCAAAAGTCTGGCCGTGCACCGGCAACACTTAGGGACAGGGCGGTCCGTCAGGACCAACGCGAGCCGCGGGACGTAGCGGTCAGTACCGATGCCCGCTTGAACGGAAATCGCTTTGCGCACAGTCTTACGATGATCTCGGGCGCGGCTCAGAAGAAAATACTGGAAGTGTTGTGGAGGTGACACCGAGGTCATACGGCATTGAAGTAGGCGTCGCCCGTTTCAGCCCCCGAGGGCGAGCCGCGCTGCTTCGTCCGCGGTCAGGCGTCCGCCTTCCTTCATCAGGCGCTCGAGTTCGGCTGGCTCAACGGTCGCGCGAATTGCGTCGAGCAGCTGATTCCGCGCGCGCAGTTCGTTGAACTGGCGCACGTAGCCCGAGCGCTGGTTGAGCTCATCGGCGCAACCGAGTACCTGGGCAGCATCGAACGGCCGCCCGCGCTTCAGGGCGAGCAGGCCCAGATGGTCGAGAAAGCTCCAGATCGAGCCCTGCTGCCGCAACAAGGGCACGGCCTCACGCGCCAGTTGCAGCGCTTCGTCGAGCTGGCCGGCTGCAGTCAGTGCCGCACTTAGATTGGCAAGCGCAAAGCTTTGCCAGTTCGTAAAGCGCTCGCGCCGGATCAGCGCCACCAGTTCGCGACCGCGGGCGATCGCTTCGGCTACATCGCCTTCCGCGAACATTGCGTCGATCAGATTGGTCAGCGAAACGGTCGCAAACCGCGTGTCGCCGATCGCTCGTTCGAGTTGCAGGCGCTCCTCCCACGCAGCGCGCGCCTCGGAAACGCGATGACTTTCGGTCAACATGAAACTGCGCGCAGTCAGCATCGGGTGCTTCAAGCCGAGCGGCCACGACGGATCGTAGAGTGCGGCCACTTCGTCCAGCATGGCTTCCGCGCCGACCGCATCGCCAGCCGCTGCGCGCGTTCGCGCGCATTCCGCCAACGCAACGTACAGCGCCTGCCGGTCGCCGAGCCGCCGATAGAGCTCGATTGCGCGTTCACCGGACGCCAACGCGGGCGCCGCCGCCAGCGACCGATTGCGCCCCAGTTCGAGATATCCGTTGTGCAGGCGTGCTTCCAAGCGCGGCGGTGTCGCCGGACCGATCAGGCGAATCGCCTGATCACATCGTTGCAGACCTTCAGCATGCAGGCCGACGTCGCGCCACAGCCAGCTCGAAGCCCCGGTCAACGCGACCGCGAGATCGGCGTCGCCCGCTTGCGCGGCCCAATCGAGCGCCGCACGCAAATTGTCGATGTCGGCCGCGTAGCGATCGACGCGCTCGCCGGTGGGCGTGGTCCAGTACTCGTCGCGCGAGCGATCAAAGACGCTCAGCAGCGCTCGGGCATGCTGGTGCAGCACTGAATCCAGTTCACCCGAGTCGGCCAGGCGTTCGAGCGCATACGCACGCCCAGTCTCCAGCAGACGGTACCGCGGTTCAGCTCCCGGCTCGACGACCACCAGCGACTTGTCGACCAGTGCACCCAGAATCTCGAGGACTGACCACTCGTCGATCGTGTCGGCGCTGGCAACCCGTTGCGCGCTTCCGAGTCCGAAGGTGCCGGTGAATACGCCGAGCCGGCGGAACACCGCCTGCTCGTCGGCCGTCAGCAAACCGTGGCTCCATTCGAGCGCGGCGCGCAGCGTCTGGTGACGGCGCAGCGCGAAGCGCGCGCCTGCGGTCAGAACCCGGAAGCGATCATCGAGCTTCGCTCGCAAGCCGTCGAGGCCCAGCAGCGGCACCCGCGCGGCCGCCAGCTCGATCGCGAGCGCGATGCCATCGAGCCGGCGACAGATGTCGAGCACGATGGGCAACGTGCTTGCCGTCAGCGCGAACGCCGGGGCAGCGGCCTGCGCCCGCGCAACAAACAATGCGACCGCGCCGACGTGGCGCGCGACTTCGAGCGGCACGTTCTCCGGCAAGGCCAGCGTGCCGAGGCGATAGAGCTGCTCGCCGGGCAGACGCAGTGGCTCCTGGCTGGTGGCGAGCATTCGGACCGACGGTGCTTCGCGTCGCAGAGCGGCGACGATCCCGGCGACGACATCGAGCAGATGCTCGCAGTTGTCGAGCACCAGCAGCATCCGGCGTGTGCGAAGGGTCGCGGCGAGATCAACGGCCTTCGGCTCGGCGCCCAGCTGCACCTCTAGGGTTCGCGCAACGGCACTAATGGCGAGCGCCGGATCGGTGACCGGCGCCAGTTCTACCACCCATACACCGTCGGCGAAGTCGCCCTGCACGCCGTGCGCGGCGGCTTGGGCCAATCGGGTCTTGCCGATGCCTCCGGGGCCAACGACGCTGACTAGCGGATGCTGTTCGATCAACTCGCTCAGACGCGCGAGGTCCTCATCGCGACCGTAGAGCGGCTGCAGGTGGGCAGGCAGGTTGGTCGGCGCAGCTGTAGTTTGCAACGAGGCATCGGCCGCGGCTTTGTCAGGCACCGGCCGGCCGGCACCGTCGAGCGGCGCCGTGAACTGATAGCCCCGCCCGGGAATGGTGGTGATCGCCGCGGGGCCGAGCAGCTTGCGGAGTGTCACCATTTGCACCTGCAGGTTGTTTTCCTCGACCACCCGCCTCGGCCACGCCAACTGCATCAGTTCGTTCTTAGGCACAGCGCGATCGCGCCGTTCGACCAGCGCCCACAGAACATCGAAGGCGCGCCCGCCAAGCTTTATCGGGACATTGTTTTCGAGTAGTTGGCGCTGCGTCGGCTGCAGACGGAAGCGGCCGAAGCGCAGTTCGGAACAGGGTTCGGGACGGGATTCGGAAGTCTGCCGATTCATCGTGTGTCGGTGCGGGGAGCCGATGGCTGTCGACGAGCTTAGCCCGTGGCTGCGGTTTAAGGATTTTTAAGCGCTGTCCCAACGACCTTACAGGCCCTTCAGCCCGACGATTCGTCTACGCCAACGCAGCCAGCCACCTTCACCCCTTTACCGACCGAAAGTAACCATCATGATCACAAAAGAACCGGCAATCACCGTCGAGGAAGTGTCGATGCAAGAGTGGGCGATGCTGGCCTTTCATGCCGAGCGGGCGCCGCAACGGGTTCGGGTGACGATCAAAACGGCCCAAGCGGCAGCCGACGATTGCGCGATCGGCGGCGTGCGGACCGGGCTCTGGGTGATGCTGGCCGCGGCGATGGCCGGCATGGCGTGGTGGGTGATCTGAACTCGGCGCGTGATCACGACTGCGGCGCCGGCGCAGACCTGTCGATGCCACGCGTAGTTCCGATGGACGACGCTTGCCAGCCGCTATAACGTTCCGGTAACGCTCGCGCGCAACGATTGCTGCATCGAACGACATCGAGGGGTCGGTGTGAACCAGTTGCGGTGGCAAGTCGCGCGTGGGGCGGGAGTGGCGCTGCGGCTGCAGAGCCTGCTGCGATTTGCGGGGCTGCCCTTGGTCGAGACAACAATAACAGCGGGCGTGTCGGCACGGCTGCAACTGCTGGCCGCGCCGGCGCTCGTGCGTCCGGACAGCACCATAGTCCCGCTCGAGCGCAAGGACGCGGCGCTGCTCGCGCTGCTGGCGTTCGACGGCCCGACGTCACGTTCGCGCGCAGCCGCGTTGCTGTGGCCCGATGCCGATGCGGACAAGGCGCGCAACAGTCTGCGGCAGCGCCTGTTCCGGCTGCGCCGCGCGGCGGGCACTGAGTTGATCGAGCCTGACGAGAGTCTGCGTCTTGCCGATGGCGTCGAGCACAACCTCGGTTCGCCTGCGCAGCGGCTGGCCGACGATCCGACGGCCGCTGCCGGTGACCTGCTCGGTGCTTGCGTCTACGAGGACTGTCCCGAGCTCGAAGATTGGGTGCGCATAGCGCGCGAGCACTGGCGCGCGATGCGACGCGACGCGTTGGCCGAGTTAGCCGCCAAGTGCGAAGCGGATGGACATATCGCGCAGGCGCTGGTCTACGCGGAGCGGCTGCTCGCCGAAGACCCGGTTTCCGAACAGGCGCATCGCCTAGCAATGCGGCTGCATTATCGGCGCGGCGATCGGGCCGCGGCGCTGGCTGCGTATGACCGCTGCCGTTCTGCACTTCAGCGCGAACTCGCCGCTGAGCCCGATGCAGAAACGGTCGCGCTTGCGCAGCTGATTCAGCGGGCTGACGAGTTGCCGGGATCGGCACCGAAGACGCGACGGCCCGCTGCAATTCTTCGGCCGCCGCGCCTGATCGGGCGCGATGCCGAGTGGCGCGCACTGGAGCGCAGTTGGGAGGCCGACATTCCAGTGCTGATTAGCGGTGACGCAGGTGTTGGCAAGAGCCGGCTGCTCGGCGATTTTGCTCAGGCGCGCGCGCTGCCGGTGGTCGGTGGCCGGCCCGGAGACGCTCGAGTGCCGTATGCGGTGCTGGCGCGCCTACTGCGTGCGGCTTTGCGCGCCGAAGGCGCGATCCGCCTCGATGACGGGCTCGATGATTTCGTCAAGTCAGAACTCGCGCGCGTGCTGCCGGAGCTAGGCGCAGCGCCGGTCGGCCCGTTGGTCGAAGCGCGCTTCCGCTCGGCGGTGGTACACGCGCTCACCGCGCGGCAAGCGGCGGGACTCGCGGGGGTGGCCGTCGATGATCTTCACTTCGCCGACGAAGCGACGCTCGAAATATTGCCTCAGATCGTCGTCCCGGGTCTGCGCTGGATCGGCGCGGTGCGTGGCGCCGAGTGCCCGGCGCCGATTGCGGCCTGGCAACGCGACGAGGGCGGCCAGCGACTCGTCGAAGTCCCACTCGCCCCGCTGGGCGAGAGCGCCGTGCGCGAACTATTGGAGTCGCTCGCGCTGCCTGGCATCGACGCCAATGCGCTCGCCGGCGCGATTGCGCGCCATACCGGTGGCAATCCGTTCTTCGTACTCGAGACCCTGACCGCACTGGTCGAGACAGGCGGCGCTGACCCCACGTCAAATCGACTGCCGACGCCCACTTCCGTCGGCGCGCTGATCGAACAACGACTGGCACAACTGTCAGCCCCTGCACTTAGACTCGCTCGCGTCGCCGCGCTGGCCGGCGCTGATTTCAGCGCAGCATTGGCAGCCCATGTGTTGGGGACGCATCCGCTCGACCTGGCTGAAGCATGGGGCGAACTAGAGATGGCGCAGGTCATTCGCGGTCAAACGTTTGCGCACGACCTCATTTATGAGATCGCTCTGCGGTCAGTGCCGCAGCCGATCTCGCAACTGTTGCAGCGTGGCATCGCCGAGTATCTGGAGTCGCAAAGTGCGCCGCCGGCGAGTCTCGCGCAGCACTGGGCCGAGGCCGGCGAGTGGAGCCGCGCGGCGCGCGCACACCTTCTGGCGGCCGCTGAAGCACGGCGTGCGTCACGCCGTCCATCCGAAGTCGAGCACTGCGAAGCTGCGTTTGCGTGTTTTGATCGCGCGGGCGAATCGGCGTCCGCGTTCGACGCGCGCTGTGCCAGCGTCGAGAGCCTGATCCTCGTGCGCGGCGTTGAACGCGCCAACATCGTGATCGACGCATTGCTCGCTGAAGCCCACTCGGACGGCCAACGCGCTGCTGCGCTGATCGCACGCGCGAACGCTGCGCTGATGGCCGTCGATCATGTCACCGGTATTGCGTCGGCGCGCGAAGCGTTCGCACTGGCCGAGCGGCTCGACTCGCCGTGGCCACGCTTCGAGGCAGGGCGGCTGCTGGCGGTGGGCCTTGCACAGGCAGACCGCAGCGACGAGGCGCTAGCGGTGATCGAACCGTTTGAAACACTGGTCGAATCCGACGGCACGCGCGAGCAGCGCGGTCGCTTCTGGGCCGACTATGCGTACGCGTTGAACTCAGCGCGCAAGTTGCGTCGGACGGCAGATGCGCTCGCGCGCGCGATCGACAACGCACGCGCGCTCGGCGACCTCGCTGAACTGGCACAACTGACAACGAACCTGGCGACGGTGCAGGGTAACTTGGGCGATGTCGGCCAGGCGCTCGAGCATGCGCAACGGGCGCGAGCACTGCAATCGGAGGTTGGCGACACCGACGGGCCGATGCGCGGCGTGATAGAGCACCATTGCGCGCTCTACAGCGCTGAGGCCGGGCGCTACGGCGAGGCGCTCGAAGCGATCGACACGGCGCTCGAGTGCTTCAGGGGCGACGGTCAAACGTTGTGGATTGCAGTGGCGAACAACAATAAGGCGACGATATTGATCCACCTTGCGCAATACGGACGCGCGAAAAAGGCGCTCGACTACGTTGCGCCGTCGGTCGGCCATGTCAGCGCGCGCGGCGCCATGCTCTCTGCGCGTATCGCGCGTCTTCTCGGTGGATCCGCGAAGCCCGATTTGCGACTCGCCGCAGAAGCGCTGGGCAGCGCAGGCGATCCGTATATGCGCTTGCTGGTCGAACTGGAAGAGGCAATCGAAATGGCACCGATCGATGCGGCCGCGATCTGCGATCGCATCCGCTCCGCCGCTGAGAAGATCGAGTATTTCGGTGTGGCATTGAAGGCACGCTTGTTTTCGGTGCGCTTCCTTCTGAGCGCGAGTAAGTCGGACGCCGCTGCAGCGCGCTGGACTGAATTGCAACCGGCGCTGGCATCGATACAGCCGGCCGATATGTATCTACCTGACGTGTGGTCGATTGGCCATGACGTGCTCGCAGCCAATCGTGATGCAAACGGAGCTGCGGCGCTGCTTGCGCATGCCGTCGAATGGATCGAGCAGACAGCGCTGCACCACGTGCCACCCACGTATCGCGATAGCTTTCTGCATCGCAATCCGGTCAATCGACGGTTGCTAACCGCTGCAAGTCGCGCCGGCAACGCTGCTGATTCAACTCAGTAACGGCCCAGTAACGCGCGGTTCGCTACGTTCCATCCCGAGGCCACTTCGGTCGGAGACACGGGAGAGAAACACGATGAACAAGTCCATGCTGAGAAGTACGGTGCTCGCGGCGCTATTCGCGGTGCTTGCGAACCCCGCCTGGGCGATCGATCGCCAGATCGGCGTCGATCCGGCGCTCGCGACGGGTTACTCGCAATTGACCGGCGGACCGCCATCTCCGTGGGGCCTCGCGCGAGGCAGCCTTGCGGCGGGCTACTGGCAGCGGTCATCAGGCGCGGCGCAAGGCGTCGGATCGAACAATGTGGTGAACGCCGAATTTCAGCTTCCCGAAGTGCAACCAACCCGCATCCGCTCGGCAACGTATCAGTTCAGCGGGCGCGCCTCCCAGTGCTACGGCGACGAACCGGTCGTGTTCGACGTGTATGCCTATCCTGCCGACGGCAGGGCTGACCCCGCTGACGCCACGGCAGGTGCGCGCGTCGGGACGCTGTCGGCGAATTGCAAAGACAAC
>CAZKNV010000039.1:0-9830 GCA_964554145.1 uncultured Burkholderiaceae bacterium | reverse complement strand
CTGGCGTCGCCCAATGCCGGCGATCTCATCCGGGGCGGCTCAGGACTGAGAAAGCTGCGCTGGTCGGCGCAAGGTCGCGGCAAACGCGGCGGAGCGCGCGTGATTTACTACTGGCACGCCGCCGGCCACCGCATTTATTTGATTTACGGTTACCTAAAGAGCGAACGCGAAGATCTGACGCAACAACAGATCAGAACACTCGCCGAACTGATGAAGGGCTTGAAACATGGATAAGCAACACTTCGACCAACTGGTCAAGGGCGTGCGCGAGATGAAGCGCCACATTGCCGGTAAGACAGTGCGTGGTGTGCGTGCGACAGAACTTGCAGAACCCGATGTCCGAGCAATCCGTGAAGCGGCCAGGATCAGTCAATCGCAGTTCGCGAAGCTGATCGGCGTGAATGTGCGCACCTTGCAAAATTGGGAGCAGCGTCGCACGCAACCGACGGGCCCAGCGCGGGCGCTGTTGAAGATAGTGGCATCAGATCCGAAATCAGCGCTCGAAGCGCTGCATCAATAGGCATCGACCGAGCGTCACATTCGATCGATGAGGAAACAATTGCGGTCGCCCCTGAAGTTCGGGCCGTTGCGCGTCGCTGGTCAGTCCATCGACCGCGAAGTGGACGACGTATTCGCTGACGAGTTTGTTACGCCGTACATGATGGCCCTGGTCGCTTTCGCGATGGCGTTCATGGAGTGGTGGCGCTATTTCACCGGCGCCCAGCCGAGTCCATGGCCAATGACGGTACTAGCCGTCGGCCTAGCGCTCTTCACACTTATTCGCTTTCGAAGCATGCGTAAGCGGATACGTTCGCTAAAGCTCGGCCAGGCCGGCGAGCGCGCAGTAGCGCAATATCTCGAATGGTTTCGAACAAAGGACTTTTTCGTGTTTCACGATGTGCCGAACGGTGACGCGAACATCGACCACGTGTTGATCGGCCCGCGCGGCGTTTATGTAATCGAGACGAAGACGCTTTCGAAGCCTGTGCGCGGCGAGTGCAAAATCACGGTTGTCGACAATCGCATCGCCGCCAATGGCAACGTAATGGACCGCGATCCGATCACACAAGCCAAGGCGCAGGCGCGCTGGTTGTACAACTTCTTAAGCGAGACTCAGTTCAAGTGCTTCGTGCAACCGGTTGTTGTCTTCCCCGGGTGGTACGTCGAACCGTTCGACATGAAAAGCGTCGGCGTGTGGGTACTCGAACCTAAGGCATTAGACGGTTTCATAGACCGACAAGCCCCGTCGTTGGATCGCGACCAAGCGAAGGCGATGGCGTCAGCTCTATCCAGTTACATACGAAATCAAAGCGCGCTCTGATCGCGCGCCCGGAGACGCGTTCGACTAAGCTTCCAGCCGCGCATCCATCGTGATCTTCGCCTTCATCAGCTTCGACACTGGGCACCCCTCCTTCGCCTTGTTGGCGATTTGCTCGAACCTGGCCTGGTCCGCGCCCGGAATTTTCGCGACGACGTTCAAATGACTCGACGTGATCTCGAAACCTTCGCCGACCTTTTCGAGGGCGATTTCTGCCTGCGTTTCGATCTTCTCCGGCGTCATCCCTTCGTTGCCGAGCATCAGCGACAGCGCCATTGAAAAGCATCCGGCATGGGCGGCGCCGATCAGCTCTTC
The DNA here is from genome assembly GCA_964554145.1 of uncultured Burkholderiaceae bacterium. Taxonomy (GTDB): domain Bacteria; phylum Pseudomonadota; class Gammaproteobacteria; order Burkholderiales; family Burkholderiaceae_F; genus JACCZX01. The sequence continues at coordinate 8,197 of CAZKNV010000039.1, read as the reverse complement.
GGGGTTCGTTCCCTTGCCGTTTTCGAAACGCGATTTGAAGCCATAGGGGGCGTCTTTCAGCACGCCGGTTTCGGTCGAGATCGTGCCGCCGCCGTCCTTGATGCCGCCTTTCCAGACTGCAGATGCTTTCCTGGTGGCCATGATGACTCCTTTCGCTGTGGGAATGATCGATACGCATGCGGCGTGCCCGGTTCGGCGACAGGTGGGGCGCGCAGACCGTTATTCTTGCGCGGAACCAATTGGAGAACGCATGACAACGCGACTGACGACTCGATGACACGTGTTCGTCGCTGCTGTGCGCATTGCCGGTGAGCGACCGCGCTGCCGACGCCGCACGGCTGCGCACGCTGTTGGCGGCGCAGCCGAACGATCGCGTCGCCTGGCACAACCTCGCAGCAGCGGAAGGTGATCTTGGCCGCGCCGTAGAGGCAGAGGCCGCCGCCCGCCGTGCGATCGCGTTGGGCATCGCGGCGCCGGAAACGCGCCTCGTGCTGGCGCGCGCACTGCAGTCGCAACGCAAGCTTGACGAAGCCGAGAGCATGTTCAAGAAGGCGATCGCGCTGCGTCCGGCGTACGTCGAGGCGCACCGCGATCTCGCGCAACTGGTATGGATGCGATCCGGCCGAGCGGATTACGCGCTACGCAGGCTGGAACAAGCGTTGCGCGATGCGCCTGCAGCGGCGGGACTTCATCAGGTCAAGGCGACCGTGCTCGAATTCGCCGGCGATTACGACGCAGCGCTCGCCGCGGCGCAAACAGGATTGGCGCACACGCCCGACGACATCGCGCTGCTGCTTCGCGCTGCGCACCTGTGCACACAATCCGGCGATGGACAGCGTGCGTTAACGCTCGCCGAGCGCGCTCACCGCCTCGCGCCCGCCGATCCTGCGGCGCAAATCGGCGTATGCGAAGGGCTACTGGTCACGGGGCGATCCGTCGAAGCGGAAGCGCAAGCCGCGACGATCTGCGCTGCGCGACCGTTGAACCAGTATGCAATCGCATTGCGTGCAACCGCGTGGCGGTTGCTGGGCGACGCGCGTTATGCGGCGCTCGCCGACCATCGATCGTTGGTCGATGTACAGACGCTCGACACGCCGCACGGCTGGCCGAGCCTCGACGACTTTCTCGACGCGCTCGCGGAGGAGCTTGCGGCGCTGCATAGCTTTCGCACGCATCCCCTCGAACAGTCAGTGCGCGGCGGCAGCCAGCTCACGCTGCAGCCGCCGGAGTTAGCGCGCCCATTGATCAAGGCGCTGTTCGACTCCATCGGAGCTTCGGTGCAACGCTTCGTAACGAAGCTCGGCGTCGGTGACGATCCGGTGCGTTCGAGGAATACCGGCGGCGCTGCGATCAGCGGTGCATGGAGCGTGCGGCTCAATTCCGGTGGTCATCATGCAGATCATGTGCACCCGAAGGGCTGGCTATCTTCAGCGTGTTACATCGCGCTGCCTCCGAGTATTGGTGCGGGAACTGAGGACGCAGGAACGGCGGATAACAATCGTGCCGGCTGGCTGCGCTTCGGCCGGCCGCCGTTCAGGACGGAACCGCCGTTGGCCGCCGATTATTTTGTGAAACCAAAGCCCGGCCTGCTGGTGCTTTTCCCCGCGTACATGTGGCACGGTGTCGAGCCGTTCGAAAACGATCAACCGCGCCTCACCGTGGCGTTCGACGTGGTGCCTGCGTAGCCGTCAAATCCGGCGCACTACGCGCGGCGGCGGCGCAGTCGTTCCTCGCTGCATCAACTCGAACGGCAGTACCTGCTGCAATTGCGCAGCACCGCCTTCCAGCCGCGCAATCAACTGCTCGGCCGCGGCTGCGCCGATCTCGACGATTGGGGTGTTGACCGATGTCAGCGCCGGCGTCTGCGTCGCCCCGAGATCGGTATTGTCAACGCCGGTGATCGATAGCTGCTGCGGAATGCGAATGCCGGCTTCGCGGCACGCGGTCATCGCGCCGACCGCGAACACGTCGTTGGTGGCGACCACCGCAGTAGGGCGCTGGGGCAGGCGCAACAGCTCATGCATCGCCGTCGCGCCTGCGGCAAGCGAGATCGGACCGTAGCGCACGTACTGCTCGTTCAGGGCAAGCCCGTGCGCAGCGAGCGCGGAGCGCACACCGGCGCCACGTTCGCGCGCACGATCGTTACCGTCGACCGGTGCACTGATCAGCGCAAATCGCCGGTGCCCAAGCTCGATCAGGTAACGAGTCAGCGCAAACGTCGCCGCCCGGTTATCGAAGCCGATGCTCGGATGCCGGCCGCTGACATCGACACCCCATGTCAGCACGTAGGGTCGCCCGTAGTCGTTCAGTAGTCGATACAGCGCCGGATCGTGATCGGAGCCGACATAGACGAATGCATCGACCGCATGGCGCACCAGTTGCTCGGTCAGGCGCACTTCGTTCGCAAGATCGTAGTGATGCGCAGCCAGCACCAGTGAGTAGCCGCGCTCGTCGAGCGCCCGCTGCAAGGCACTAGTGGTGCGCGCATACAGCGCATAGTCGAACGACGGCACCACCGCGCCGATCATGTCACTGCGCCGGCTGCGCAATGCGCGCGCGGCGCCATGCGGCAGGTAGCGCAGCTTGTCGATCGCCGCGCGCACGCGCTCGCGCGTGTCCGGATCGACTTGATCCGGCAGATTCAGCGCGCGCGATACGGTAGCGGTTGAGACACCGGCCAGACGCGCCACATCCTTTGCGCTCGAACGCGATGCGGATGCCTCGTTAGTGGAGCGCCGGCGCCGAGGATCGTCCATGCTGAGCGAGCATACGCAAAGCGGTATCGATTGCAAGATCGGGACTTTCTGCTTTTCCGCTCGGCGCGATTGACAGCATCCGCTCAATTCGGCGACGATATGTAATCGAATACATTACCCCGGCGGTGCGTGCCAACGCCGTTCAAGTTCAGGAAACAGATGCCCGCAGCAAAATCCGAAGTTCGCCACATCATCCTGGTCGTCTTCGATACGTTGCGGCGAGACGCGCTTGGTTGTTATCAAACGCCACCTCCGTGGGGCGCAATCGAAACACCGAACCTCGATGCATTCGCTGCCGAGTCGGTTCGCTTCGATCGTGCGTATCCGGAAGCGCTGCCGACGTTGTGCGCGCGCCGCACGCTTTACACCGGCCTCCGTACCTATCCGTTTCACAACGGCGACTTTCGTCATATCAAGGGCGACTTTGTCGGCATCGCGCCCGGCTGGGGTCCGATTCCCGAGAGCCAGCACACGATGGCCGAGATTTGCGAAACCAACGGATTTCGCACCGGCCTCATTTCCGATCTGTATCACCAGTTCAAGCCATCGAAGAATTTCTGGCGCGGCTTTCATCAATGGTCGTTCATTCGCGGCCAGGAAGCGGACGCTGCACGCAGCGGACCGTGGCCGACGCAGGAAGAGATCGATTACTGGGTGCCACGCGAATTGCAGGAGCTGCGCGGCAAGGCGACCGGGCTGGAGCAGCCGGGCTTCGGTGCCGCGTGGTTTTCAAGCCGCATCTTGCTGAACATGCGCGAGCGCGTGCGCGAAGAGCAATGGTTCAACGCACAGGTCATGCAGGAAGCGGCGCGCTGGGTCGAGCAGAACGTCGATGCCAAGCGCATGTTCCTGACCGTCGAATCGTTCGATCCACACGAGCCGTGGTTCGTGCCCGAGCACTACCGGCGCCACTACGATGACGGCGACGGCCGCGAGCAGGTGATCTCACCGTACGCCGAGATGCCGTGGCTGCCGCAAGAACTGGTGACGCGCACACGCGCCAACTATGCAGGGCTGGTGCAGATGTGCGATCGCTGGTTCGGCCACTTGATCGCACAGTTGCGCGCGTGCGGCGTGCTCGATCAGGCGCTGGTGATCGTCACATCCGATCATGGCCACAGCTTGTGGGAGCGCCGCGGCTATATCGGCAAGCGCGGCTATCCATCTGATCCTGAAAGCTACGACGTCCCGCTGCTGGTGCGCCATCCGGGCAAGGTCGGCGCCGGCACCGTATGCAACGCCTTCGTGCAACATCACGACATCACCGCAACGATGCTCGATGCAGCCGGAATCACGCCGCCGACGTCGATCGATGGCATTTCGTTCTGGGATACCGCGTTTGCCGGCGGCGCTGCAGCGCGCGATCATGTCACTGTGGGTTGGGGTAGCGCGATGACGGTGATCGATGACCACTGGTGGTTCAATGCCAAGATCAACGGTCGCGGCGCGTTTTTGCATGACTCGCCGCGCCCTGCGCCGGACGCGCCGAATCTGGCGCAGCAACATCCGGATGTGGTCAAGCGCCTGTTCGATCTGGGCCGCGCCGATGCCGGTGGATCGTTCCCCGACTACCTGCTGCAACAGGCCGAAGGTGCCGGTGACGCGCCCGGATGCAGTCCGTTTGCGGCGATACGCGAGCGCGGCGCGACGCAGGAGCCGCACGATCCGATCGACCGCGAAGCAATGAGCAAGTGACGAGCAACAGAGGAGACATCATGAAAAAACGTTCAATGAAGCATCCAATGCAGCCGGCGCGGCGCCGATTGATCGCTGCCGGAAGCGCGCTGACAGCAACCGCACTCAGCGCGCCCTGGGTGGCGCGTTTTGCACACGCACAGGCGGCTGATCTGGGTCCGTATCAACAATCGAAGGTCAATTGGCGGCAGGCCGAAGGCGCCGAGATCACGGTAGCGGTGATTCCCGCCAGCTATTTCGACAATCTGATCGCGATCGCGCCGCAGTTCGAAAAACTCAGCGGCGTGCGCGTTCGCTTCGAGAAAGTGCCGCCGGGACAGATCCGGCAGAAAGCGATGCTCGACCTGTCGTCGAAGACCGCGACTTACGCAACGTCGGCCACGGATCCGATGTACTACCCGCTGTACGTTGCGAACAAGTGGATCGACCCGCTCGACCGTTACTTGAATGACGCCAAGCTCACCGATACCGCCTGGTTTCGCTATGACGACATCTTCAAGGCCTGGCGCGACGCCGACTCGATCGACGGCAAGCCGTATGGCATTCCGTACGACGGCGAAGTCACGGTGCAGGTTTACCGCAAGGACCTGTATGACGCAAAGGGCTTGAAGGCGGCGGACACGCTCGACGACTTCGTCAAGAATGCGGCCGCGATCCATGATCCGGCCAACCGCATGTACGGCATGGCGCTGCGCGGGTTCGCGGGCGCCGGGCAGAACATGTACATCTATCCGTCGCTGTTCAAGGAATTCGGCGGCGACTGGTTCAAGGGCAACCGTATCGTCGTCAACTCGCCCGAAGCAATGCGCGCGCTCGACTGGTATGTCGATGCCGAGTCGAAGTACGCGCCGCCTGCGGTGCGCAACTGGAACTGGCCGGATATCGCCGATGCGTTCTCGCAGGGCACGCTCGGCGCGTATATCGATGCGCACTCGTCGGCTGCGGTGCTGATGAACCCTGAGAAGTCGAAGGTCATCGGCAAGATGGCGTTCGCCCGCTGGCCGAAGGGGCCGACCGGTAAGCGCTGTACGTCGATCTGGAACTGGGGCTTTCCGATCAATGCGGCGCTCGACGAGAAGGGCAAGCGCGCGACGTGGCTTTTCATCCAGTGGGCGGCCGCGGCAGAAACGCAGGCGCGCACGTCGTGGAAGTTCGCCGGGCCCGCGAAGCGCTCCGGCTTGAACCGGACGTCGCTGTGGCGTTCTCCCGAGTTCGTGACGATGACGAAGGACATCGGTCCGAACTTCGTCGACGCAGCGCTGACGTCACTCGAACAGGACACCGATGTCAACTGGCGTCCGCGCATTCCGCAGTGGCCCGCCGTCGGCGACACAATGGCCACCGCGATTCAATCGGCACTGGTCGGACAAAAGAAATCGAAGGAAGCGCTCGATGAGGCACAGGCGCGGATCGATCAGATAATGAAGAGTTGATGCGCGCGGCGTTCGGTGGCGCTCGCTAACAAACGTCACCCGCACCGCGGCTCGTTGTAACACGATGCCTGCCTCCGTTCGTACCCTGGCGCAGCAGGAGCGACGCTTCGCGCTGGCGCTGTTCCTGCCCGCACTGGTGCTGCTTGCGCTGACCACCACGACCCCGCTCGTCTATCTGGCGTGGACCAGCCTGCAGCGGATCGATCTTTCGATGCCGTGGCTGTCAGGCTTCGCCGGCATCGACAACTACACCAAGATGGCGAGCGATCCGCGCTTCTGGAGCTCGCTGACCTTGACCGTGATCTACACCGCGTCCACCGTGGTGCTGCAGGTGGCGATCGGCCTTGCGCTCGCGCTGATGGTGATTCGCATTCCGCGCGGGCACGCCGCATTGCGAGTCGCTGCGATATTGCCGATCGTGCTGGCGCCGGTGGTGGTCGGACTGTTCTGGCGCACCTTGGTGCTCGCGCCCGACGTCGGCCTGGTCGATCTTGCGACACGCGCGCTCGGCTTCGGCAGTCACAACTGGCTGGGCGATCCGCAACTTGCGCTGATTTCGGTCATTGCAATGCATACATGGCAATGGACGCCGTTTGCATTTCTGGTAATCCTCGCCAGCATTGCGTCGCTGCCGCCCGATGTATTCGAAGCCGCGCGGATCGACCGCGCCGGCGCATGGAAGCGGTTCATCTACATCACATTGCCTTTGATACGACCCGCGATCGTGATCGTTGTCATCCTGCGTTTGATGACGGCGCTGTCGGCGTTTGCCGCGATCTTCGCCGCTACCGGCGGCGGTCCTGGCACCGCTACCGAGATCCTGAATCTGTACGCGTATCGAACATCGTTTACCGAACTGAATCTCGGTTACGGCGCTGCGCTGGCCATGGTGTTGCTCGTGTTGACGCTCACCGTGTCTTTCATGTTGTTCCGTATACGGCGGGCCCGATGAGCAGCAGGCGCTGGCGCACGATCGCATTGACATCGGTGGCAGCGGTACTGTTGTCGATCTGGGTCGTTCCGGTGCTATGGGCGCTGCTGACTTCATTCAAGACCGAGCGCGATGTGCTGGCGTATCCGCCGCTCGTTATCTTCGAGCCCACGCTTGCCAACTATCGCGAGGTGTTGTTCGGAGCGAGCAGCATTCTTCCGAATCTGATTTCGAGCGTGATCGTCGCCGGCAGCGCGACACTGCTGACGATGCTGTTCGCAGTGCCCGCCGCGTACGCGCTGGCACGGCTGGCCTTGCCGATGAAGCGTGCCGGCGGGTTCTACGTGCTGGCCACGCAGATGCTGCCGCCGGTCGGATTGATCATTCCGTACTACCTGATCCTGCAGAAAGTGGGCGCGCTCGATACTTACGGCGGCATGACCGCGATCTATCTGACGTTCTCTTTGCCGTTCGCCGTGTGGCTGATGGTTTCGTACTTCGAAGATGTGCCGCCCGAAATGGAGGAAGCGGCACTGCTCGACCGCGCCGGACGGACGCGCGCGCTATGGCACGTAATCCTGCCGCAAGTGCGCGGCGGAATCGCGGTGACGACGGTCTTCGTGTTTCTTAATGCCTGGAACGAGTTTCTGTTCGCAGTGGTGCTCGCCGGTAATCGAGTGCGGCCGGTCACGGTGGCGATGTTCAATTTCATTTCGGTCGAACAAACGCAATGGGCCCGGCTTGCGGCGGCTGCAATGATCGCGATGGCGCCGGTGATCGTGCTCGGGCTGCTCGCACAGCGCCATATCGTCAAGGGCCTGACGGTGGGTGCGGTCAAGGGCGGCGGTCGTCGATGAAAGGTCGTGCGTGAATACCGGCGGCCGTGTGCGGCTGGGTGGCATCGTCAAGCGGCACGGTTCGCTCACCGTTCTGCACGGCATCGACCTCGACATCGCCTCCGGCGAATTTTTCGCGCTGCTCGGGCCATCGGGCTCAGGCAAGACCACCACGTTGCGCATCCTCGCGGGGCTCGAACCTGCCAATGCCGGCAGCGTCTGGCTGGACGACGATGATGTCACGGCGCGCGAGCCAGGCGAACGCGATGTCGCGATGGTGTTTCAAAGCTATGCGTTGTATCCGCACATGACGGTCGGCGAGAACATCGCGTTTCCGCTGCGCATGGTCAAGATGCCGGCCGCCGAGATCGCCAGCGCTGTGCGCGACGCGGCGGCCAAGGTGCGCATCGACCATCTGCTCGAGCGGCGGCCCGGCCAACTATCCGGCGGGCAACAACAGCGCTGCGCGCTGGCGCGCGCGATCGTGCGCAAGCCACGCCTGTTTTTACTCGACGAGCCGCTGTCGAACCTCGACGCCAAGCTGCG